>DAOKZM010000074.1:0-10550 GCA_035325665.1 Thermomicrobiales bacterium
GAGCTCAAGGGGACGATCCGCTGGCTGCGCTCGACCATGTCCGATTTCCACATGGAGATCGATGACATCGTCGCCGACGGCGACAAGGTCTGGGGGCGGATGACCTGCGGCGCGACGAATACCGGGGAGCTCGCGGGCCGCCCACCGACCGGCAAGCACTACGAGATCACCGTCTTCGACGTCTGTCGCTTCGAGGATGGCAAGATCGTCGAGCACTGGGGCGTCCCCGACCGCTTCCACATGCTGATCCAGCTCGGCGTGCTGCCGAACATCGTCCCGCAGGCCGCCGCGCGGGCCTAACGCGCCCCTCGGAGCCACAGCGACTGGGCCTCGGCGGCGCGTGGCGCTTCGACGGCGATCAACGTATCGTGTTGCGGCAGGCGCCCGCCCCCGCCCCGCCACCCTGAGCTCATGATGTATCGTGCGGCAGCCAGCCCCCTCGCTTGTCATCCGACACCCAGGCCCCAACGCCCACGTATAGACTGGGGAGATGGGTAACGGATGTTCGGCGATATGGGTAACACCTTACACCGGTTCGCGCAGGTCGATGGCGCCCACGATCTGCTGACACAAGACGACCGCTCAAACGCGGCTGCGTCGTTGCGGATCGCGCGATGCCTGCGGTAGTGTCGTCATGACGGCTCGCGATTGACGACAGGCACGGCACGATGTTCCCCAGGCGCGACGACCGCGAGTACGGACCCTGGCTGGACCGGCTCGCCGGACTCCTGCAACCGGGACTGACCGCGCTAGAGCTCGGCTGCGGGCTCGAGGACGACGCGCGGCTGCTCGCGATCTGGGGGCCGGGGGTCATCGGGCTGGACCGCGACCTGGACCGGGTGCGCCAGGCGGCGCGGCGCGTGCGGGCGGCGCGCTTCGTCGTCGCCGCCCTGACGGCGCCCCTGCCGTTCCGCGATGCAACCGTCGACCTCGTCGTCGCCAGCCTGTCGCTCCACTACTTCGACCACCAGACGACGGCCGCGATCGTCGACGAAATCCGGCGTGTCCTGCGGGAGGGCGGCCGGCTGTTGGCCCGTGTCAACGCGGTCGGCGACCGGCAGTCGGCCTACGGCGTGGGGATCGAGCTCGAGCCGGACGTCTTCGAGGTCGAGCCCGGTCACATCAAACGCTTCTTCACCCCCGCCTCGCTGCGCGAGCTTCTGGAGCCAGCCTTCACCATCGAGACGCTTGTCGAGGAAGAAACCACCAGCCGCTACCAGGATACGAAGCAGACGCTCGTCGTCCGGGCGCGTCGCTCGCCCCGCTAGCCGCATCCTTCGCGCGTCCCGAATCCGCCGTTACCTGAATCGCGCGTGCCTCGTCTATACAGGTAGAGCGGACTGGCGAAGGCCGGAGAGTGGCGAAATCGTGATGCGATCGTGCGAGCAGAGCACTCCTGAAGGGGACGACGCGGTCCTCGTCGCGGCGGCAATGCGCGACCGACGGGCCTTCGCTCCGCTCTACCGGCGCTACCTCGACCTGATCTACCGCTACAGCTACCGCCGGCTCGGCAGCCGCGAGGCGGCCGAGGACGCGACGAGCCAGGTGTTCTACCGGGCGATGGCCGGCCTCGATGGGTTCCGCTCCGGGTCGTTCCGCGCCTGGCTGTTCACGATCGCGCACAACGTCGTCATCGACCACGCCCGGCGACACCCGCAGGCCTTCCCGCTCGACCCGCTCTACGACCCGCCCGACGACACCTCGACGCCCGAGGAGCTGGCCATCCACGCCGACCAGCGGCGGGCGGTGGCCCGAGCGCTGGCCGGCCTCTCGCCGGACCAGCAGCGGGTGATCGAGCTGCGCATGGCCGGCCTGACCGGCGCCGAGATCGCCGAGGTCCTCGGCAAGAACGCCGCCGCGGTCAAGATGCTCCAGTTCCGCGCGATGACGAACCTGCGCGAGCGGCTGGGCGGCCAGAAGGACACGATCGATGGATGAGCTGCGCGAGATCAACCGGCTCAACGACGACTGGGACGCCCTCCTGCGTGGCGAGACGCGCGAGGTCGATCCGGCGCTGCTACGCGATGTGATGGCGCTGCGCGACGCCACCGCCACCCCCGGCCCGTCGCCGGAATTCGCCGACCGACTCTGGCGCGAGCTCGAACGCGGCCGGCCGGCGCCTGCCCTGTCGCCCCGCTGGCAGATACCACGGCTGGCGATCGCCGCCGTCCTCGCGCTCGTGCTGCTCGGCGCGGCGGTCGCGCTCCTGCTGCGCGACGACCCGGCGGAGCCGGCCGGGCAGCTCGCAGCCGCGACCGAGGCGCCGGTAGCCAGCCCGACTGCGCCGCCGATCGAGACGCCGCACGTCGCCGGTCCAACCGCGACCGCGCCGCCGTCCGAGACGCCGCAGGTCGCGGTCGTCAGCCCGACGCCGGACCACGGCGGCGCCAGCCGAATCACCGACGCCCGACCCGAACGCGACCGTCCCGACCGGACCGACGCCGCCTGTCCAGCTCGGAGGCGGGCCGGTCTACGAGACGCTCGACCAGTTGGTCAACGGCGCCGACCTGATCGTCCTGGGTCGCGTCACCGACGAGGTGACGAGCGGCGACGACGGCACGACGCTGCGGACGATCGACGTGATACAGACCATCCGCGGCGACGATTCCGGCCCGCTCCACATCATCGACTACGGCGAGTACCAGCCCGGTGAGGAACTGCTGCTCTTCCTCCAGCGAGCGACCTTCGGTTCGCCGGGAGCCGTCATGCCGGTCGGCGCCGGCGTCGTCCCGGTCGTGGATGGTGTCGTCACCGACCTGGGCGACGGGCGCGGCTGGCCGATCGCCCAGCAGTACAACGGCCAGCCGGTCGAGGCGCTGATCGCCGCCATCGAGGCCATTCCCGACATCCGCCCGGAGATCGACGCGCTGGTCAGCGAGTACGACTGGACGCTGCTCGGCCGACAGTCGCTCTGGCCGCGCACTCTTCCGCCCGTTGAAGAGTTCGCCACAGGCCGCGTCCTGCCGTTCATGCCGTACTCCTGGGAGGCGGTCAACGCGGCCAGCGCGCGGATTGGGCTCGACTTCAGCTCGCTGGCCGGGCAGGACACGCAGATCGTCGTCTTCGTCGCCGAGCGCGACCCGCGCGAGGAGCGGATTCAGCCGAGCTGGTCCACGACCAGCAGGTGTCCGGCGCCTGGGTCGTCGTATCGGGGGCCGGGCGGCCGTTCGGCCTGGACGAGCGCGACGCCGCTCTGGCCGAGCCGGCCTACGTCCCGACCCCCGCGCCGACGCCAACGCCCGCGACACCGTCCGGCGAGACAGTCAACCCGACCCGGCTCTACGGCCTGGCTAACACCGAGACGTTCACCTTCTGCTGGCCGTACTGCGGCGCCGACCCGCAGACGGTCGCGCTGCGCGACGCACTGGTCGCGGCGCTCGACGTCGAGTTGCCGATCCAGCCGCTCGATGCCCACCCGACGCCGACCCCTGCCGCGGGCATCGAGCAGGCCGACGGCGCGTTCGTCTGGCTCGTCTTCGGTTACCTGACGCCGGGCTGGCCAGCCGAGGCGTTCGGCTACGACCGCGACGCCGGGTTGCTGCTTCTGCCGCGCAACGCCGGCTGGGTCCCCGCGCCGGCCACGCTGGTCGAGATCATGGCCGACATCGAGCCGCCGCCACTACCAACGAAGCCGACGTGACGTGGAAGGAGCCGCTCCCCCGAATCGCCGCCGATTCATCCCGCCATCGATGCTGATGACGAAAGGATTTCCGATGTCCACCATCCGTTCTCGACTTCGACGACCGCTTTCGCTGCTCTTGGTCGGGCTGGCGCTGCTGCCGCTCCTGGCCCTTCTCCCCGCCGATCAGACCGGCGCGGCGACCCCAGCGCTGACGCTGACGCCGGACCAGGTGTCGTGCACAACTGCGATGACGGTCACCGCCAGTAGTTTCCAGCCCGGCACGTCGGTCGTCCTCGGCCCCGGTGGCCCGGAGGATGTGCCGACCAGCGTCTTCCTGTCGTCGCTCGGCCCATACGAGGTCGACGACGGCGGCGCCTTCATCGCCGAGATCCCGGCCGGATTCGGCATCTACGACTGCTTCGGCGGGCCACTCGGCCGCGACGGCGCGCCGTACCGGTTCAGCGCGCGGACGATCCACGCCGGCCCCGACGCGAACGGCGAGTGGACCCTCGGCGCGCCGGAGGCGACTGCCAGCTTTACGTTCGCCATCGACCCGGCTGATCCACGCCTGACCCTCTCACCGGACCACGGCGTCGGTTGCATCGAGGTCATCGCCCACGGCGAGAACTTCCGGCCGGGTAGCTACGTCACCCTCTACGGCGGCGGACTAGGCGGTCACGTCTTCTCGCCGGTCACCGATAACCCAGTGCTGGTCGATACCACCGGCAGCTTCTCGGTCACGCTGTCCCAGGCGCTAACGCCGTTCATCGACTGCGACGAGCGGACCGTCGGCGACGGCTCCCACTACATCGTCGCCGCCAGCACAGGCCGGCCGAAGATCGACGAGGACCCGGATGGCCCCAGCGCGGCCGACGTCTTTACCGTCGAGCTCACGTCGGAGGAGCGCTTCGCCCAGACCTGGGCGCACACCGATGAACCGGTTGCCAAGGGGACGGTCCAGCGCACGTGGATCTGGGGTCCCGAGGCGCGCACCGGCGTCGTCGAGGAGCCGTACGCCGATGTCACCGGCGGCATGCGCGAGGTTCAGTATTACGACAAGTCGCGGATGGAGATCACCAACCCGAATGCCGACCGCACCTCTCCGTGGTACGTGACCAACGGGCTGCTCGTCGTCGAGATGGTCGAAGGGTGGTACCAGACCGGCGACGCTACCTTCGACCAGTCGCCCGACCCGGCCGACATCCCGATCGCCGGTGACCCGGACTCCGACGGCATAACCTACGCCGACATCGCGGCCTACGGCCTGCGCGCCGAGGGCGCGACCCCCGAGGGCGCGATCATCGTCCAGACGATCGCCGACGACGGCACGATCGGCGAGGACGCGACCTTCGCCAGCGAAGGTGTTACGGCCGAGGTTCACGTCGCCAAGACCGGGCACACCGTCGCCGCGGTCTTCTGGGAGCTCATGACCGCTGAATCGGAGATCACCCTCCCGGACGGCTCGACCTACACCGAACCGCTTTTCGAGAACCCGTTCTACGCCACCGGCTACCCGATTACCGAGGCGTACTGGTCCGAAGTCGCCGTCGGCGGCGTCGAACAGCCCGTCCTCTGGCAATGCTTCGAGCGCCGCTGCCTGACCTACACGCCGGGCAATCCGAACGGCTGGCAGGTCGAGGCGGGGAACGTCGGGCTGCATTACTTCGGGTGGCGATACCGGTAGCAGGACGCGGGGAGACCTCACCCCACGACCCCGAGGGTGCCCCGCCTTCCCCTGTGAAGGGAGGGGAGCGACGGACCGGCAGTGGTTGCTTTCGATCCAGGACACCCCTCTCCCCGCGGGCGGGAGCCCTCTGGGCAGCGCCGGGGGGTGAGGTCTCCGCGCGTCCCGTCACACCGCCTTGAACTGCTCGAACGGCTGGCGGCAGTCGGCGCAGTACCAGATGGCGCGGCAGAGGGTCGGGCCGAAGGCGTTCTCGAGGCGCGTGCGGCGGCTGCCGCAGAAGGGACATTCGATGGCCGGGTAGAGGGTGAGCGGGAAGAGGTTGTCGCCGAGTGGCGGGGCCGGGGTGACCGGCGGCGCGTAGCCGGCCGCGCGCAGGTTCTCACGGCCCCGGTCGGTGATTCGGTCGCTCGTCCACTGCTCCTCGTAGGTGACCGAGACGGTCACTTCCTCGCTCAGCCGGCGCAGTCGCGCCTCGACGTTGCCGCAGATGATGCCGATCGCCGGGCAGCCGATGAAGGTCGGCATGATCTCGACCGCGACCCGCCCGCCCTCGACCGCGACCGAGCGGACGATGCCGAGATCGACGACCGAGATGGCCGGGATCTCCGGGTCCGGCACGTCGTGGAGCGCGTCCCAGACCTGCTGCTCGTCGATCGCCGTCGTCATCGCGTCCCTCGATCCTGGGTTCACCAGGTCGCACCCGGCTCCAACCGGGCGACCATCGTCATCTCGTTGTGCAGCCAGGCGAAGTCGGGATGCTCCCCGCCACGCCGCGGCTGCCCCGGCGCGCGAGCGGCGCTCACGTCCACGCCCAGCCGCTCCAGCGACGGGGCCAGCATCGCCTGCCAGCGCTCGCGCAGCGCGGCGATCGGCTCGGGCAGGACGCCGTCGCGGACGAGGTCGTCCTCGCCGTCCAGCGGGGCAAAGAGGTCGAGCGCGTCCGGCCAGAGGTCGGCGATTGCGGCGGCGAAGCGCTCGCGGCCCTCGTCGGGACCGGCCGCGAAGCGCTCGAACCATGTCTGGACGTGCATCAGGTGGTACTGCTCCTCGCGGCGCATCTTGGCCACCAGGTTGGCCAGCGGGGCGAAGCTCGACTGCTCCAGCGAGATGAGACGCACCGCGTCGGCCGTCTCGTAGAGGAAGCGGCGGGCCATCGTCCGGGTCCAATCGCCGTGGCCGCGTCCGACCAGCCGCGCGCAGCGGTACTCCGCCGGCTCGCGCTGGAAAGCCCACTCGTCCGGCGTCCCGCCCGCCTCGGCCGAGAGCAGCTCGAAGAACGCCAGCGCGTGGCCGATCTCGTCCTGGGCGATGCTGGACATCGCCACGTCCTCCTCCAGCACCGGCGCGATCCCGGTCCACTCGGAGTCCGACCAGCCGATCACCAGCTCGTCGTCAGCCAAGGCGAGGAGGAGGACGGCAAGTAGAGGAACCTCACCCCACGACCCAGAGGGTACCCCGCCCCTCTCCCTGCGGGAGAGGGGGAGCAGCGGCCGCACGCTCTCCTCGCGTCCCACGTCTCGCGTCTCGCGTCCCATCGTCATCCCACCTCCTGCTCTCGCCCTGCCGCAACCCTCGCCCGAACCGCCCGGAGGCGCGGGACGACGTTGTAACCGTCCGGCCGGCGGTAGGAGCGGTCGAGCGGCGGCTTCAGGAGGTCAGGGTCGTCGATCTCGGCGACAGCATCGCGGCGCACGATCCAGAGGCGCAGCGCCTCGTTGCGGCGGCTGAAGATGTCGCGGGCGTACTGCAGGGCCAGGTCGTCGCCGGCCGCCTCAAGCGAGCCGGCGTGGGTCATCGGCTCCCCCTCGCGCTCCTGGCGGAACACCTCGTAGATCGCCATGGCGGCGCTCCTCAGGCGGCCGCCCGGCCGTTAGCCAGGACGGTGTCGCGGACCCACTGGGTCTCGGCCCAGGTCAGGTTGCGGAAGCCGAGGCGGTCCTGCGAGGCCGGGCCGTGGCCGGTGACGACCGAGCGGAGCTCGTCCCAGTCCGGCTCGGTGTAGAGCCAGCGGCCGGTCTCCTCGTCGAGGCGCAGGTTCGGGTCGGGAATCTCCAGCCCGATCTCGCGGATGCGCGGGACGTAGGTCGAGAGGAACTCCTGGCGCAGATCGTCGTTGCTGCGCGTCTTGATCCGCCAGTGCAGGTCGCGGTCCTTGGCCGGGTCGGTCGGCGGGCCGTGCATCTGCATCAGCGGCCCCCACCAGCGGTCGAGCGCCTCCTGGACCATCGCCTGCTGGGTGGGGGTACCGTCCATCATCGCCAGGATCACGTCGCGGCCGTGGATTATGTGGACCGACTCCTCGGCGCAGATGCGCTTCATCGCCCGGCCGTAGGGGGCGTAGGACGAGTCGCGCAGCGCCTGCTGGGCGACGATCGCGGCGGCGTCCACCAGCCAGGCAATGACGCCGACGTCGGCCCACGAGCCGGTCGGATAGTGGAAGACGTTGTGAAACTTCGTCTTGCCGGCCAGCAGATCGGCCAGCATCCGCTCGCGCGGCTTACCGAGGTCCTCGGCGACGCGGTAGAGGATCTGGGCGTGGCCAACTTCGTCCTGAATCTTCGAGGTCAGCGCCAGCTTGCGCTTGAGCGTCGGCGCGCGGAGAATCCAGTCGCGCTCGGGCAGGACGCCCATCAGTTCGGAGTTGGCGTGCATCTCGACGAACTTCAGCACCGCCTGGCGGTACTCGTCGGGCATCCAGTCGGTCGCCTCGGCCTTGCCGCCGCCCGCGACGTGGGCGAAAAACGCCTCGCGCCGTTCGAGGTCGGCGGCCAGCTGGCCGGTGTTGGCCGGGGCGCCTGCCAGCGTCGTCATGTCGTCGCTCCCTTCGTTGTGAGGAGACCGCCCAGGAGAAGGTCAGCGTAGGCGACGGCGACGTCGTCCGCCGTCCACGGCCCGTCCGGCCGGTACCAGCCGGCGACTCCGTTCAGTGTCGACAGCAGGAAGATGGCCGCCAGCCGCGGGTCGGGCGTCGCCAGCTCGCCGGACGCGACGCCCTCGGCGATGACCCGCCGGAAGAGCGCCTCGTAGGCGTCGCGGAGGCGCAGGACCTCGCCGCGGCGCGGCTCGGAGAGGTGCCGCCAGTCCTGGAAGAACACGGTCGCCGGGCTGAGCCGGCTGACCCGCACTCGCAGGTGGGCGCGGACCATCGCCCGCAGCCGCTCGACCGCCGGCCCATCGGCCGCCGCGATCGGCCCGACCTCGGCGATGAAGGCGTCGGCGGCGCGGATGACGATCGCCCAGAGGAGGTCCTCCTTGGCGGCGATGTGGGCATAGAGCGAGCCGCCCTGCAGGTCGACCTGGCGGGCGATGTCGCGCATGCTCGTCGCCGGATAGCCGCGCTGGCTGAACAGCGCGCCGGCCGCGCGATAGATCTGCTCGCGCCGGCTGCTGTCGGATTCGATCGTGGCCGTCAGGTCGTCGCTCATGGGCGCCGTCGTCCAACAAACGCTTGTTCGGACCGTCCCTCTCATGCTAGATTGCAGGAAGCGTACCGTCAACCGCCGGCTCGTTCGCGCCCCGCGCAATCCCCGGCGCGGTTCTTGCGCGACCACCGGCAGACAGCCGACGGCGCCAATGAGGGCGTCCCGAGACGGGGCTGATGACGGACGCGGCCGCCACGCCGCTGGCGGCGCGCCCGCCATCCTGCGCGCAGCATCGACGCTGACGGAGGACCAGATGACGAGCACCCAGGCGCACACCGGCGCAGCCAGCGCCACCGGTTTCGACGACCTCCCGGACGAGCTCCTGATCGAGATGTACGAGAAGATGTGGCAGGGCCGGCGCGTCTCCGAGCGCTCGCTCCAGCTGCACCGCGCCGGGGTGATCCACCTCTCGGTGCCGTGCGACGGCCACGAGGCGGTCCAGGTCGGCGCCGCGCTGGCGATGCCGTCGAAGCGCACCATCGTCGTGCCATACTACCGCTCATGGGCGGCGGTCCAGGCGTTCGGCATGACCCCGCTGGACATCTTCATGGCCGTCTTCGCCCGCTCGGAGGACCCCTCCAGCGCCGGACGGCAGATGCCGGGGCATTTCTGCCGGCCCGACCTGCGGATCATCTCGACCTCCAGCGTCGTCGCCTCGCAGATCCCGCACGCCTCCGGCGCGGCGCTGGCGGCGAAGATCCGCGGCGCCGACGACGTCGTCATCACCTACTTCGGCGACGGCGCGACCAGCCAGGGCGACTTCCACGAGGGACTCAACTGGGCCAGCATCCACAAGCTGCCGGTGATCTTCGTTTGCGAGAACAACGGCTACGCTATCTCGGTCCCGCTCAGCAAGCAGAGCGCCGTCCAGGACCTCGCTCGCCGGGCCGACGCCTACGACATGCCCGGCATCGTCGTAGACGGCAACGACGTCGTCGCCGTCTACCGCGTTACTCGCGAGGCGGTCGAGCGGGCCGACCGCGGCGAGGGGCCGACGCTGATCGAGGCCAAGACCTACCGCACCGCGCCGCACACCAGCGACGACGACGACCGCGGCTACCGACCGCGCGAGGAGGTCGAGATGTGGCGACGCGAGCGCGACCCGCTGATGCTCTTCGAGCGCCGCCTGCGCGAGGCCGGGCTGCTGGACGACGCGCGCAAGGCCGAGATCGAGGCGCGGATCGGCCAGCTGATCGAGGAGGCGATCACCGCCGCCGAGAACGCCGCCGCGCCCGGGCCGGACGAGATCCTCGACAACGTCTGGGCGGCGGGGACGCCGAAGGGCGCGTGATCCGACTGCCGGAGGACGCCAGCGGCGCGGTGACGTTTGTCGTCGACGAGACGATGCTGGCCGGCTTCGGTGGCGCGGTGATCCATCCCGTCCTCGGCACCGCCACACTGGTGTACTACCTCGAATGGGCCGGAAGGCGGGTGATCGAGCCATACCTGGACGATGATGAGGAGGGCGTCGGCCACGCGATCAGCGTCGTCCACCGCGCCCCGGCGCCGGTCGGCGCCTCGCTCACGGCCAGGGCGGCGCTGACCCGCCACGAGGGCAACCGCGTCGTCTGCCGCGTCGAGGCGCGGGCGGCGGACGGCACGCTGCTGGCGGACGGCGAGTTCACCCAGGTGATCCTGCCGCGCGAGGTGGTCCGGCGACGATTGGGCGGCTAACACTCGCCGGGCAGTGGGACGAGAGGAGGGACCGTGACCCGACTGGTGCTCGTCACGCTGGCCATGTTGCTCGCCGCCTGCTCGCCTGGTGGCGACGACCGGCCGCTCGCCACCCCCACCGCCAGCGCGACGCCAGCCAGCGCCA
>DAOKZM010000075.1:0-1298 GCA_035325665.1 Thermomicrobiales bacterium
GGGCGGTCTACTACCGCTTGTACCCCGAGTCGATCCTGATCGGCGAGTAGTCGCCGCCGAAGGTTGCGCCAACCCGCTGGGGGTTGGACTTCAACCGCTCGTACCCGCACAACTGGCAGCCCGATTACAGGCAGTCAGGCGCTGGGCCGTATCCGCTCTATCCGCCGGAGACGCGGGCGAACGTGGACTGGATTGTGCGGCATCCGAACATCGGGCTCGTCGTCTCCTATCACACATTCGGTGGTTTCGCGTTCCGCCTTCCGTCGAGCGCGCCAGCGGCGGCGTACCGTCATGGTGACCTCGCGGGTGACTATGCGGTCCTCTGCCGCCGATTCACCGAGATGACCGGCGGACCGACGATCCAGTCGGGCGTACAACCAGCACGGCATCTATGGCTGGGTGCCGGAACTCTGGGACGTCTGGCTTGCCGCTGGCATCGACCGGCGCGACGACCCCGAGCACTTCCACGCCGCCCGCGACGAGGAGGAGCAGGCTGCCCTGCTGGCGTGGAACGACGCGGCGCTCGACGGAGCGGGGTTCGTCGGCTGGCGCCCGTTCGAGCACCCCGACCTCGGCCCGGTCGAGATCGGCGGCTGGACGTTCAAGTACACCCACCAGAACCCGCCCGGCTCGTTCGTCCCGCCGATCGCGGCAGCGCATATCCGTTGGACGGACCATCTCGCGACGACGTTGCCTCGCCTCGCGGTCACGCAGGTGGGTGTCGAGCCGCTCGGAGGTGACCTTTGGCGCGTCAGCGTCGAGGTCGCGAATCGCTCGTTCCTGCCGACGAACATCTCCCAGCAGGCGATCGACGTGCGGCGGGCCGATCCTCTCAGGGTCGAGCTGCGGTTGGACAGCGGCGAGAATCTCGATGGCGTCAGGCGCGAGGTCGGCCATCTGGCCGGTCGTGGCGCCGGCTCCCCGCGTCCGTGGGAGGAACCGCGGCCGGCGGCGAACGTCGCGCGGGTCTCGTGGGTCGTCCGCGGCCAGCCGGCGGGCGTCGTTGCTGCCTGGTCAAACAAGACCGGGAGAGTAGAGGAGCGCTTCCATGCGCCAGAGCGGTCTGTTTGATGACGGCGCCGGGCCAGAACGCGCCAGGCGACTTGACGAGGATCCGAGCTTCCCGAGCCGGGTCTACCGGCTCGTCCTGCTGATCCCGCCCGGCAAGGTCACGACCTACGGGACGATCGCGGCCGTGCTCGGTGACCGTCGCGGCGCGCGAATGGTCGGCTGGGCGATGTCGAGCTGCCCGCCGGAGGTGTCGGAGGTGGCCCATCGGGTCGTCAACCGGTACGGCG
>DAOKZM010000075.1:1366-5983 GCA_035325665.1 Thermomicrobiales bacterium
ACAAGCATCTCTGGATCCCGCCGATGGAAGAGGAGATCGACCCGCCGGACCCGAGTTGAGCGGATGCTATACTCGCGCCAACGGAGAGGAGAGCCTCGATGAATGCGCGAGACGGACTCGAGCGGATCCGCGAGCGGCTCGTCGAGAACGCCGCCCACCCGGATACGTTGTCCCTGCTCGACACGATGATCGCCCGCGCCTCAGCCCCTGGCGCGGAGCGGGCGCAAGCCTCACAGTCGCAGCTCGTTCGGATGCTCACCCGCACGCCGGTCGCGACGAACAACTTCACCGTCTACAACGATCTAGTCCGGCTCGAGGCCGAGGTGAACGAGGCCGCCGCCCAGCGCGCCGCCGCGGCCGAAGCCGAGGCTGACCGGCCGCTGCCCAAGAGCAAGAAGTACTACAAGCAGTTGAAGGAACGTGAGAAGCGCGAGGCGTAACGCAGCCGCCGCGCAGGTGGTGGAGGGTGGGAGATGACGACGATTCCCGGCGACCGGATTACGGCCGCGGCTGCGGCGCGCGTCGACGCGACACTCGCGTTGCTGCGGACACTCGTCGAACTCGAGTCCCCATCGAGTGAGAAGGACGCCGTCGATCGCCTGATCGACTGGCTGCAGGCCGAGATCGAGCGTCGTGGCGGCGAGGTCGGGCGGTTGCCGCAGGACTCGTGGGGCGACCTCCTGGTCGCGCGGTTCGGCGGCGCCGGCGACGGCCCACTCCAGGTGATGACTCATATTGACACGGTCTGGCCCCTCGGGACGATCGAGCGCCTGCCATGGCGCGAAGACGGCGACCGGATTTACGGACCCGGCATCTACGACATGAAGGCGTCGGCGGCGATGATGCTAAGCGCGCTCGACATCCTTGCCGAGCTTGGCTTGTCGCATCGGCCAATCGTCTGGACGATCAACACAGAGGAGGAGGTCGGCTCGCCGGTCTCGCGCCCGGTACTGGAGCGCGTCGCCCGCGATTCCGCGTGTGTCCTGTGCCTCGAGCCGCCGGTGCCGCCCAGTGGGTCGCTGAAGACTGAACGCAAGGGCGTCGGCATGTTCACGATGTCGATTGAAGGGCGTGCCTCACACGCGGGAGCGGACCACCAGGCCGGCATCAGCGCCATCGAGGAGCTTGCTCGCCAGGTGCAGCGCCTTCACGCGCTGACAGACTACGACAGGGGCACGACAGTGAACGTCGGCATCGTGTCAGGCGGAACGAAACGCAACGTCGTCGCGGCGTCGGCGCGAGCCGAGATCGACCTGCGGGTCACATCCCTCGCCGAAGCCGAACGGGTCGTCCCACTGATCCTTGACTCGACGTCACTCGTCGATGGCACGACCGTGCGGATCAATGGCGAGATCAACCGTCCTCCGATGGAGCGGACGCCGGCGATCGTGGCGGCGTTCGAGAGGGCTCGCGAGATCGGCCGCGCTGTCGGCCAGGAACTGACCGAAGCCTCGACCGGCGGTGGCTCGGACGGCAACTTCACGGCCGCGATCGGCGCGACGACCCTCGATGGTCTGGGATGTCCGGGCGACGGTGGTCACGCCGATACCGAGCACATCCTTCGTTCCGCGGTCGGTCCGCGGACGGCACTCATCACGGCGCTGCTCGCCGGTCTCTGACGCGGGGCTACCGCGGGCGGCGCGGACGGTAGGTAGGGGAGGGAAGAGGACCATGACGATCGCACATGACCAGTATCTGGCGCAGCTGCCGCGGGTGCTGGGCCGTTATTCGCCGGTGATCGTCGATCGGGCGGAGGGCTCGTACCTCTGGGGCCACGACGGCCGCAAGTACCTTGATTTCACCTCCGGGATCGCCGTGACGAACACCGGACACTGCCACCCAGCGGTGGTCAAAGCGATCCAGGAGCAGGCCGCGAAGATCATCCATGCCCAGGCGAACATCCTGATCCATCAGCCGATGATCGACCTGATAGACGAGATTACCGCGACGATGCCGGATGAGCTGGCTGGCGTATTCTTCGCCAACAGCGGAGCCGAGGCGATCGAGGCGGCAGTCAAGTTGGCGAAGATCGCGACCGGACGGCCGGCGGTCATCGCCTTCCGCGGCGCGTTCCACGGTCGGACCCACCTGGCGATGGCGTTGACGACGTCGCGGGTGAAGGTGCGTGGCCACTACGAGCCGTTACTGCCGGCGATCTACCACACGCCGTTCCCGTACCCGTTCCGCAACCCGTACGATGCCGATCCGTCGGACGCCTGCATCAGCGAGCTCGAGCGGCTGTTCGAGACTGTCGTCATGCCCGACGACGTCGCCGCGATCATCGTCGAGCCGATTCAGGGTGAGGGCGGCTACATCGTCCCGCCGGACGATTTTCTGGCGCGTGTGCGTGAGATCTGCGACCGCTACGGTATCCTGATGATCGCCGACGAGATCCAGACCGGGGTTGGCCGGACTGGGCGCTGGTGGGCGTTCGAGCACTTCGGCTTCGTGCCGGACATCGTCGCCGTCGCCAAGGGCATCGCCAGCGGCCTGCCGTTGAGCGCGATCGTCGCCTCGCGCGAGCTGCTCGACAAGTGGGCGCCCGGCTCGCACGGCGGAACCTATGGTGGCAACGCGGTCGCCTGCGCGGCAGGTGTTGCGACCTTCCGCGCGATCCGCGACGAGGGCATGATCGAGAACGCGGTGGCGATGGGCAAGCGGATGATGGACGGGTTGGACCGCATCGCCGAGCGCAACCCACTGATCGGCGACGTTCGCGGCAAGGGACTCATGGTCGCCGCTGAGTTCGTCACGCCGTCGGGCAAGCCAAACCCCGAGGCGGTCGCTAGCGTTGTCGAGCGTGGAATCGAGGAAGGCGTCCTGCTGCTGACCTCCGGGACATGGGATCAGGCGATCCGGATCATCCCGCCGCTGAACGTTAACGCGGACGAGATCGACCAGTTCCTGACCGTGTTCGAGGCGGCATCTGACGCGGCGAGGTAGCGGCTTACGGCAGTTCCTCGACGGGGCCGGCGCGCGTCGCCGACCCCGTCGGCATTCTCGGAGTCGTCTGCGGCGCTGTCAGGAGGCGTCCGAGACATCGCCCGGACAGCAGAGGTTCTCACGCTCACCCTCGGCGAGCCGCTCGTACAGGTTCAGCATCGCTGGACCGACCGCATACCAGGAGAACCGGATCGCGGCTTGCCGGGCGCCGACCTGGAGCGACGATCGCAGCCCGGCGTCCCGCACAACCCGCGAGAGGGCCGACGCAAATGCGCGCGGCTGCTCGGGCGGGACGAGCAGTCCGCTGCGCCCATCCTCGACGGTGAACTTCAGGCCACCGGCGCGCGAGGCGACGACCGGCAGGCCGCAGGCCATCGCCTCGACCGCTACGAGTCCGAACGACTCGTAGCGCGATGGCACTGCCGCCACGGTCGCCGCGGCGTAGTAGTCGGGCAGGATGTCCTGTGGCGCCGACCCGCGGAACAGCACGTCTCCGGCGATCCCGAGCTCCTCGGCGCGATGGACGACCGCCGCCAGCTCCGGGTCGGGCTGACCACCGACCAGCGTGCCGCCGATGAACACGAGCTTCGGCGGCAGGTCCGGCCACCGCTCGGCGCGTAGGAGCGCGAACGCATCGAGCAGCGTGTCGATCCCCTTCATCGGATCGATCCGCCCGACGAAGAGCACAAGCGGGTTCTCCGGCAGGTCGAGCCGGGCGCGCGCTTGGCGCGGATCGCCCGGATGAAAGCGCGTCAGGTCGACGCCTGGCGGGATGATGCAGATCCTGGAGTTGTCGCCACCCATGCGCCAGACCATCTCGGCTCGCTCGTCGGGGTTTGGCGCGATGACGTAGTCCAGTACGTCGAGGAGCCGGCGCTCGACCTGCGTCCGCACGTCAGGCTCGGTAAAGCCGTTGTGATAGGCGGCGTTCTTCAGCCGTGCGAGCGTGTGGAACGTGTGGACCGTCGGCGTGTTCCAGTAGCGGTGCAGGAGGTGCGACGCCCAGCCGGAGAGCCAGTAGTGGCTGTGCACGATGTCGTAGCGCGTGCCGGCCCGCAGCGAGTAGAGAGCGCACTCGGTCGCGAAGTCGGGCAGGACGCAGAAGACCTCGTCCTTTGCCATTGGCTCGGGCGGCCCGGCGTCGATCGTCACCACCCGCACGCGGTCGCCGATCTCCACGACCTCGGGCGTTATTGGATCGGAGCGGCGGGGGCATACTTCCCCCCCCCCCCCCCCCCCCCCTCGACGCCCTCCCGTCCGAGCTCCCTGGCGAGCTCGCGGACGTGGACGTTCATGCCACCAGCGTCCTTGCCGCCCAACGCGGCGAGAGGAGACGTGTGGACGCAGAGCATGGCAACGCGGTCGACCCGCGAAGTCTGATCGACGGCCTGAGCCGTTATCTGGCCTCGAGGCGCGGCAGTGAACCAGCTCATGCGGCCCTCATTGCACGATCACGGCTGCTCAGAAGTAGCGACCGGTTTGTCATATGGCGCAAAAAAAGGACAGCCCGGATGGGCCGTCCTGATCGGTTGCGAAGCGAGTAGGCGCGATCGATCGCGCTTGACGAGGCAAAGCGCTGCATCCACGTGCGGAACCACGTAGGGAAGGAATCTCCGCGCTGGGAGCGCGGTGTCGTCCGGCCTGCCCCAGTTCATCATCACCGCGCCGATGGCG
>DAOKZM010000075.1:6016-7184 GCA_035325665.1 Thermomicrobiales bacterium
CTGGGCGGCTGTGTATTCCCCGCCAGCCGGTCAGGCCAGCTCGGGTTCCAGGACGCCGAAGCCGCCGTCCTGCCGGCGATACAGCACGCTCATCCGGCTGGTGTCCGGGTTGTAGAAGACGAAGAAGTCATGGCCGAGTAGCTCCATCTGCTCGATCGCCTCGGCGGTGTCCATCGGGAGGACATTGAAGCGCTTGGTGCGGACGACCTGCCCTTCGTCCTCTTCGTCGTCCAGCTCGGACGGCATCGCTTCGCTCGCCAGCAGCTCGGGACTGATCTGATCGGCGGCAAGCTCGCCAAGTCCAATTGCAGAGCGGCGATCGCGCTTCTTCCGGCGCTCGTGAAAACGATGAATCTGGCGGGCCATCTTGTCGGTGACGAGATCGACCGCGGTCGTGATGTCGCTGTTCCGTTCCTCGGCACGCAGGACCGCGCGCTTCGTGGCGATGGTGAACTGCGCGACGAATTTCTGCGTCGGGTTGTGATGGGGTTCCTCGCGGAGCTCGAACTTCGCGTCGGTAATGCGCTCGTTCACCTTGTCGAGCTTTCCGACACGCTTCTCGATGTACTCCCTGGTGGCATCGTTGAGCTTGAGGTTGTGGGTCTTGATCTGAACTTCCACGGTCTCTCCTCCTCGTCGCACGGTCGAGCGGCTGCGCGGCGGTCGCACTCAACGAACGCGGCGCCCGCGGAGGGATTCGAACCCCCGACACAGGGCTTAGGACGCCCCTGCTCTATCCCCTGAGCTACGCGGGCCTGCACAAGCCAGTCCGGCTTGGCTTCGGCGCCACCTCGCGGCGCTTCACACGCCGACGAGAGGTGGGCGCCACCGGCATTCCCAGACTTGAATCTTACCGCGTTTCAGGTTTGCGACGCCCCGCGCGCGCCCGCCGCGAGCAAGGGTACGATTGTTATCAGGCGTCGTTGTTGATAGAATTCCCCGGTCAGCGGGGAGTGGCGCAGCCCGGTTAGCGCGCCGCGTTCGGGACGCGGAGGTCGGAGGTTCAAATCCTCTCTCCCCGACCAGTGGGAGCGGTTCAAACCGCTCCTTTTTCTTTGCGTGATTCCAGCCGGGCATCCCTTCGGCGTCCCCGCCGGGCGCGAGGAGTGGCAACCGGGTGGACGCGCGCGATCCGGCCGAGACTCAGCAGGACGTTTCCGAATCCGCC
>DAOKZM010000075.1:7194-7597 GCA_035325665.1 Thermomicrobiales bacterium
CGGCGCGCGGGCTGCGGCACCACGGAGGATGGCATGACCGAGCGGCGTGATCAGTTGTTACGCGGGCTTCCGGCGGTTCATGCTTTGCTCGCCGACGATCGCGTCCGCGTGGCTGCCGATGGCGCGACGCCCGACGTGGTCCGTGATGTGGTCCGCAAGCACCTCGACGCCGCCCGGGCTGGCATCGTCGCCGGGAACATCGTCGAGATGCCCCCGCTCGTAGACACCATCGCTATGGAACTGCAGTCGCTGCTCTGGACGCGTCCTTCCGCTGTGATCAATGGGACCGGCGTCATCATCCAGACGAACCTGGGGCGGGCTCCGGTCTCAGACGACACGGCTCGCGCGATGGCCGGCGCCGCCTCGTCGTACGTCGCCTTGGAGACCGACCTGGCGACGGGTC
>DAOKZM010000075.1:7607-9496 GCA_035325665.1 Thermomicrobiales bacterium
AGCGAGGTTGACGCACTCATGCGCGTGCTGACCGGCGCCGAGCGCACGCTGGTCGTCAACAACAACGCGGCGGCCGTCATGCTTGTCCTGGCTTCGCTGGCTGCGGGCCGGAGCGTGATCGTGTCGCGTGGCGAGGCTGTCGAGATCGGTGGCGGGTTCCGGATTCCGGACGTGCTCCGGCAGAGCGGCGCGCGCCTGGTCGAGGTCGGCACGACCAATCGCACCTACGCGCGAGATTACGCCGCCGCGATCGACGACGACGCGGCTGCGATCCTCCGCGTCCATGCCAGCAATTTCGCGTTGGTCGGCTTCACCGCGCGGCCCGAGCTCGATGAGCTCTCGGCGCTCAGTCGCGAGCGCGGCGTGGTCCTGATCGAGGACGTCGGCAGCGGTTGTCTGCTGGACACGCGACCGTTCGGCCTCGCCCACGAGCCCACGCTCGGCGAGAGCATCGCGGCCGGCGTCGACGTGGTGTGCGCCTCGGGGGACAAGCTCCTCGGTGGTCCGCAAGCAGGACTCATCCTCGGCAGCGCCGACGTCGTCGACCGCGTCGCGCGGCATCCGCTCGCACGCGCCCTGCGCGCCGACAAGACCTGCCTGGCCGGCCTCGCCGCGACGTTAAGGCACTACGTGCGGGGCGAGGCGACCGAGATGGTGCCGGTCTGGTGGGCGATCTCGCGTCCGGTGGAGTGGCTGGATCGTCGGGCGCGGGGGTGGGCAGCTCTCGCGCCAGCCGGGCGGCGCCCAACGGCGCGCTCGATCCTGGCGACGAGGCCGCAGAATACCTCGCCCAACGGCTGCGGACCGGTTCGCAGCCGGTCGTTCCCCGCGTCGAGGAGGATCGTGTCATCATCGACGCGCGAACCGTCCTGGCCGGGGAGGATCAGGCGCTGATCGACGCACTGCGCGCCGTCGTGGCTTGAAACGCTATGGATGGGTCGTCCTAGCGGATCACCGCCTGATCGCTACGGAGGTCTTTGAAGTACGGGCTTTCGTCCGGAGCGAAGGTCGTCTTCAACTCCGCGAGCTCGCTCATCCGGCGCGTGTAATCGGCGATTGCCGCTGAGTCGCCGGACTGTTTCGCGGCCGAGAGGTCGGCGCGTAGCTGCTTCATTCGTTCGTCGTGGCGGACTCTCGCCAACCGCCGGATAGCATTCGGGATCTCCTTCGCCGACGGGCGCGGCGGCCCGCCCGGTGGAGACGTCATCGACTCCTGGAGCTCGCGCGCGTAACTCGCCAGTTCCTCGGGAAGATCCTCCAGCGCTACGTCGAGGTCGCCCTGTGCCTGCGCGAGCTGTTCGAGGATGACGCGGTGGCGCGCCTCAACGACATCGTCGCGGCTGAGCTGCGCCAGTTCGGCGACGCCGGCCTGCGGGTAGCAGAGGATGACGCCGACGAGGTAGCGCTCAGGGTCGGTCGCCGCCGGCCGTTCAGGCAGTGGGACGTCGCGCACAAGCGGTACGGCCTGGCGCGGGCGCGTACCGAGTGACGGCTGTCGCCGCCGCATGGCGCGGCGAACGTCTTCGTCCCCGTATTCGAGCAGCCGGCCGGTGAGGCCGACGTAGTGCGTTAGCACGTCTGGGTCTCCGATTTCGTGGAGGATGGGCAGCGCGACGTCGCGAAGCGCGTTCGCGCGGGCGTTTGGCGAGCGTTCGACCCCGGAGAGCGCGTGCGTCAGGTAGTACTCGACCAGAGGGACCGCTTTCGCAAGCACGTCCGGCCATGCATCCGGGTTGGCGCGGATGAACTCGTCGGGATCCTTGCCCTCCGGCAGCACGACGATACGGATCTCGGCGCCGATCGTGCGCTCGAACCGAACCATCTGGTTGGCGCTGACCTCGACGCGCTCGTCGTCGGCGAACGACTCACGCATTGACTCGATGCCGCGA
>DAOKZM010000075.1:9506-10427 GCA_035325665.1 Thermomicrobiales bacterium
GGACGGGGAAGCGGCAGGGGGGCGAGGGATGATTTGGCGCCACCGCCGTACCCATCGAGGCGACGACGTTCTCGTAGCCGCACTGGTGCGCGGCGATCGCGTCCATGTAACCCTCGACGATGACGATGCTGCGGTCGCGCCGGATGGCATCGTACGCCTTGTCGAGCGCGTAGAGGACGGACCGTTTGTCGAAGATCGGGGTCTGAGGCGAGTTGAGGTACTTCGGCTTCTCGTCGCCGAGCGCACGCGCGCCGAAGCCGATTACTTGCCCCTCGCGGTTGCGAATCGGGAACGTGACGCGGTTGCGGAATCGATCGTAGGTCCGCCCGGTGTTCTCGCTCTTCGATAACAGCCCGGCGGCGAGCATCTCCTCCTCAGTGACCGAACGGGCGAGCAGGTGCGACTTCAGCGCGTCGAACGAGTCGGGAGCGAACCCGATGCCGAAGCGGTCGGCGGTCGGCCGATCGACCCCGCGCCGTTCGAGCAGCGCGCGGGCCGGCCCCGCGGCCGGTGACGTCCAAAGCAAGTTCGCGAAGTAGTGGGCAGCCCGCTCGTTGAGCTCGATCAGTCGATCGCGTTCTCGATCGCGCTCGGGGTCTCGCCGCTGCTGACGCTGGCTCTCCAGCTCCACGCCGGCACGCTCGGCCAGCATCTTCAAGGCGTCGCGGAAGTCGAGATTCTCGGTATCCATGACGTAGGTAAAGGCATCGCCGCTCTTGCCGCAGCCGAAGCAGTGATACGACTGCGACTCGGGGTAGACGACGAACGACGGGGTCTTCTCGTCGTGGAACGGGCACAACCCCTTGAAGCTCCGGCCCGCCTGGCGCAGTTGCACCGTCGACCCGATCAGCTCGACGATGTCTGTGCGCTCCTTGACCGTCTCGATCGACCCGCCTGCCATACGTTACAGCTCCTCGGGAT
>DAOKZM010000076.1:0-10309 GCA_035325665.1 Thermomicrobiales bacterium
GAGTGGGCCGGCTGGATCGCAGCGCGACGGGAAGAGAGGACACGTGATCGAACGGCTGCGCGACTTTCTCCACATCCACTACGAGGAGCTCGAGGAGCTCAACCTGGCGGCCAAGGCGGACCGCGTCGCTCGGCGCGACCCCGAGGCGATTAAGGAAGAGCGGCTCCGCTACCTGGCGGACGAGCAGCGCATCAAGGCGGTGACGGTCGCCTTCTCCGACCTCGAGGGTCGGCTGCATATGCTCGACTACGATAAGAAGTTCCTGCTGAAGTCGCCGGACAACCTGACCTTCGACGGCTCCTCGGTGCGCGGGTTCTCCCGGCAGAAGGAGTCGGACCTGCGGCTCGGCATCGACTGGCCGGCGTTCTACTGGCTGCCGGCCGACGCGTTCGGCGCCGGCAAGGTGCTGGTGTTCGGCGAGGTCCAGGAGCAGGATGGCACACCGTACCGCGCCGACCTGCGCGCCAAGCTCAAGGCCTTTACCGATGAGAAGCGCGAGCGCGAGGGGCTGACCTGCTACGTCTCCAACGAGGTCGAGGGCATCCTGTTCAAGGGTCAGCACGCCGAGCAGGCGTACATCGAGACCGGCGCGTTCGAGCCCGTCACCACGAGCGGCTACTACCACTCCCTGCCGAGCGACGAGCTGCGCCAGTTCATCGACGCGTCCGCCGAGGTGCAGCGCGCGCTGGGCTTCGAGAACGAGAAAGACCACCCCGAGGTGGCCCCGTCGCAGTTCGAGCTGAATTACTCCTACACCGAGGCGACGATCGCTGCCGATCAGGTGATGCTCTACAAGCTGGCCTGCCGCCAGGTGGCGAACCGGCTCGGGATGACCGCCAGCTTCCTGCCGAAGCCGATGACCGGCGTCAACGGCAACGGCATGCATACCAACCTGTCGGTCGCCAAGGACGGGGTCAACCTGTTCTGGGATGAGGCCGGCGAGGAGAGCATGTCCGAGTACGCCTGGACGTTCGTCGACCGCATCCTCAGCAGCGCGCTCGACCTGTGCTTGATGCTGAACCCGAGCGTCAATGGCTACCGCCGCCTCGACCCCGCCTTCGAGGCGCCGAACGAGATCAAGTCCTCGGCCAGTGACCGCGGCTCGATGGTCCGCATCCCCATCGGCAACAAGAACTCGGCTCGCATCGAGGTCCGCTCGATCGCGCCGGACGCCAATCCGTATATGGTGATCTACTCGCTGCTGCGCACCGGCCTCGAGGGGCCGCTGGTCGAGGGAGTCCGCGGGACGACGTCGACCCTGCCGGACAACATCTACGACGCGATCATGTATATGTGCGGCAGCAACCACGCCGCCGAGCTGCTCGGGCCAGAGGTGCGCGACCGGTTCGGCGAGCTCAAGCAGGCTTCGGCCGACCGCTGCCCGCGCCTGCTGGGGTCGATGATCAAGACCAGCGAGATCCAGTTCCACCACGAGGTGACCAACCAGCATCTGTGGCGGCTGTTCTAGCCTCCTTCTCCACCACCCCAGCCACGGATGGCGACGCGGGGCGCGCAAGCGCCCCGTGTTGTTGTACGTCCGGTCAGCGGCCGAAGGTCCAGCCGCCGTCGACGTGGAGCACTCGCCGTTGACGAACCCCGCCTCCGGTGACGCCAGGTAGGCGACTGCCGCGGCGATGTCTTCCGGCGTCCCGGCTCGGCCGGCCGGTGTCTGCGCGACCGCCCGCGCCAGCCGTTCCGGAGTCATCCGGTCGCCGAAGAACTCGGTCTCCAGCGCCAGCCCCGGCGCGATCGCATTGGCGGCGATCCCCTCCGGCCCGAGCTCGGCGGCGAGCGCGTAGGTCAGCCCGACCACCCTGGCTTTGGCCGCCGAGTACATGTCGCCGCCGCCGCGGAAGGCGCAGGAGGCGCGGCTGATGACCGAGGCGCTCGACCCGGCCAAGCTCGGCGAGCTCGGCCGGCTGCTGCGCAAGCTTGCGGCGGGGGTCGGGGCTGCGGCGCGCGAGAGGGGCTGCCGCCGCCACCGCCGCCCAAACGTTCACCCGCCGTTCATGCCGGCTTCAGCATTGCGGGGTAGGCTGGTGGGACAGCGCCATCGACGATGATGGTATACTTGAGTCGTTCTGACTCAACTCTGCGCTCCGCGGCACGACGACGTGACCGGCGGAGCGCCTGCTGAATCGAGAGCTCGATGTCCTACGATCCCAACCGCGATATCTACGACGCGGACTACCGGGTGAGTCCCGAGGGGGAGCTCGTCCGCGCGCCCAGTCGCCGCGACCACTGGCTCAAGCGCGTGCTCGGCCCGGTCGGAGCGATCCTGCTCTTCGTCGCGACGAAGCTGAAGTTCCTGCTGGCCGCGCTGAAGGGCGTCAAGTTCCTCGGCACTGGCGTCACGGCGCTGCTGAGCATTGGCTCTTATGCGCTGTTCTTTCCCTGGCAGTTCGCCGTCGGTCTGGTCGCCCTGATCTTCATCCACGAGATGGGTCACGTCGTCGTCCTGCGCCGCTACGGCGTGCGGGCGACCGCGCCGATCTTCATCCCGTTCATGGGCGCGCTCATCGGCATGAAGCAGCTGCCGAAGAACGCGGTGATGGAGGCGTATGTCGGGCTCGGCGGGCCGGTGATTGGCTCGCTCGGCGCGCTGGCGGCCTACGGCATCTACCTGCTCGACGGACACCGGCTGTTCCTGGCGCTGGCCTACATCGGCATCCTGCTGAACCTGTTCAACCTGCTGCCGATCCTACCGCTCGACGGCGGCCGGGCGGTCGGCGCGATCTCGCGCTGGCTGTGGGTCGTCGGCCTGGGCGGGCTGCTGGCGCTGATGATCGTGCGTCCCAGCCCGATCCTGCTGCTGATCCTGCTCTTCGGCGCGCCGGAGCTGCTGCGCATCTTCCGCGAGCGCGGCGCGACGGACTACTACAACGTCCCGGCCGGCGAGCGCCTGACGATCGGCGCGATCTACTTCGGCCTGATGTTCGTCCTCGGCTTCCTGCTCTACGAGCTCGAGCCGCTGATGCATACGATGCGGCCGGGGTAGCGGAAGAGAGGCCCTCACCCCCCGCCCCCCTCTCCCAATGCTGGGAGAGGGGGTGTCGTGGTTTTGACGGGTTCACCGTTCCGCGGCAGGGTCGTTCCCCACACAGTGGGGATACGAGTATTCTCTCCCGGAGACGAACCGTGGAACGATGACACCCCCTCTCCCAATGCTGGGAGAGGGGGGCGGGGGGTGAGAGCCGTTGAAGATCGAGACCTTCGCGCTCGAGCGCTGGATGACGACCTGGGAGACGCAGGTCGAGTACGACATCGCCGAGAGCGGCATCCTGCCGATGACGGTCAACGAGCTGCTCGAGCTACTGCCGGAGGGCGAGCGCGAGGCGACGCTGGCGCAGCTGCTCGACACGCGGCTCGGCTACAGCGAGGCGCCGGGGTCGCTGGCGCTGCGCTCGCTGCTCGCGGCGACCTATCGCGACACCGGGCCCGACGAGATCCTGGTGACGACCGGCGCGATCGAGGCCAACTTCCTGGCCTTCAACACGCTGCTCGACCCCGGCGACCACGTCGTCGCCGTCTACCCGGCCTACCAGCAGCTCTACAGCGTCCCGCGGGCGATCGGCTGCGACGTCTCGCTTTGGCGGCTGCGGCCGGAGAACGGCTTCCGCTACGACCTGAGCGAGCTGGAGTCGCTCCTGCGGCCGAACACGAAGCTGATCGTCGTCAACACGCCGCACAACCCGACCGGCGCGATGCTCTCGGCCGACGATCTAGCGCGGGTCCACGCCCTGGCCGCTGAGCGCGGCGGTTGGGTGCTGTGCGACGAGGCCTACCGCTGGCTGGGGGTCCCGGGCGGCGGCGCGCCGGCCCCGCCGGTCCGCGCACTCGGCGGGCAGGCGATCAGCGTCGGCACGTTCTCCAAGCCGTTCGGCTTGCCGGGGCTGCGGATTGGCTGGCTGGCCGCGCCGGCCGATGTCGTCGCGCGCTGCTGGGCGATGCGCGACTACATCACCCTCTCTCCCGGCAAGCTCAACGACGCGCTGGCTGTCCTCGCCTTCCGCAACCGCGACCGGATCGTCGAGCGGACGCGCGAGATCGTCGCTGCCAACTTGGCGACGGCCGAGCAGTGGTTCGCCGAGCACGCCGATGTCGTCTCCTGGACGCCGCCGCGCGGCGGGCTGCTGGCGCTCCTGCGCTACGAGTTGGACATCCCCTCCGGCGAGCTGGCCGACCGGTTGGCGGCCGAGTACAGCGTCATGCTCGCGCCCGGCGCGGCGTTCGGTTACGAGTACCACCTGCGGCTCGGCATCGGCCAGCACCCGGAGGTCTTCGCCGAGGGGCTGCGCCGGACCGCCGCCTGCTTCGCCGACCTGCGGGCCGGCGGCGTCGGGCTGCGCCGGACGGCGGGGGCGTGATCTGGGTCACAGCGGACCGGTGGTCGATGGGCGAACATGGACGGACATCGATCAACCGGATGGCGAACTCGATTCAGAGGAGCGTAGATGATTCGTAACGTCGGCATCCTGATCTTCCCCGACGTCGAGCTGCTCGACTTCGCCGGCCCCTACGAGGCGTTCACGGCGGCGAACTTCGGCGGCAGCGGCGAGCAGCATTTCGAGGTCTTCACCGTCGCCGAGCAGCCGGGCGAGCTGCGGGCGCGGGCCGGCCTGCGGGTCGTGCCGGACTACATTCTCGACGACGCGCCGAAGATCGATGTGCTGGTCGTCCCCGGCGGGCAGGGGACGCGCCGGGAGGTCAACAACCCGCGGCTGGTCGGCTGGATCGCGGACGTGACTGGAAAGGCCGAACTGACGACCTCGGTCTGCACCGGCGCGTTCCTGCTGGCCGAGGCCGGGGTGCTGGCTGAGCACGCGGTGGCGACGACCCACTGGGCGAGCATCGACCGGCTGCGCGATACATATCCGAGCCTCGACGTCCGCCAGGGCGTGCGCTTCGTGGATGACGGCGCGGTCGTCTCGTCGGCCGGCGTCTCGGCCGGCATCGACATGTCGCTCCACGTCATCGAGCGTCTCTGCGGCCGCGATGTCGCCGCCGGTTCGGCCCGACTGATGGAGTACGAGTACTGGACGCCCAGCGAAGCGTAGACCTGGCTGACATCAGGGCCGGTCGCTGCCGCGTTCCTGGATCTGGCGCATCCGCGCCTCGTTCGGCAGCAGCAGCGCGATCGGGATCGCCAGTAGGATGACGATCGACTGGGCGCGCATCGCCGTCTGGATGCTGAAGGCGTCGGCGATCGCGCCGGTGACCGGCACGCCTATCGCGCCGGTGACGAAGCCGAGGCCCAGGATCAGGCCGGAGGCTACCCCGGCGCGTCCCTGCATCAGTTGCTGGGCCATCACCAGCAGCAGCGGCGCGGTCGAGGCGGCAAGGATGCCGACCAGCGCGCCGGTAACGAACGCGATCGAGCCGGTGGACTGGGTGAAGAGCAGGATCGCCGGGATCGTCGCGACCAGCGAGCCGACGATCAGCGCCCGCCGGCCGTGGCGATCGGCCAGCGAGCCGGAGCCGAGCGTGCCGAGCGCGCTGGCCAGCGTGATCGTCGTCGCCAGGAACCCGTAGAACGCCTCCGAGTAACCCATGTCGTCGTACCAGGTCGGGATGAACGCCTGCATGCTGCTCATCGTCCATGAGCGGGCCATCATCACGATGATGACGGCGGCCAACAGCAGCCAGGGGATAGGAGGAAGGCCGGCCCGGCCGCGCCGCGATCCCGTTCCCTGGACGGCGATCCGGCGCATCTCCAGCAGCAGCCAGACGGCGATCAGCGTCCCCGGCACGACCATCAGCCCGATGCCGCGGATGCCGAACAGCGCCAGCAGCCCGACGCCGATGAGCGGCCCGACCGCGAAGCCGACCGTCCCGCCCGAGGCGTAGACCGACATCGCGCTGTTACGGCGCCGGTCGTCGATCACGGCGTTGGCGTTGAGCGCGCCGAAGGGGTGGAAGGCGCCAGAGCCGAGGCCGGCCGCGCCGGCCAGCGCCACGATCATCCAAAACGACGGCGCGACGGCGATCGCGGCGAACGTCACCGCCGTCCAGACCAGCGCTACCCCGGTCAGCCGGGTGCCGTAGCGGTCGGCCAGCCAGCCGAAGAGCGGCTGGGAAACGGAGCCGACCCCGCTGTAGGCCAATGCCACCAGCCCGACCGTCGCTAAATCGAGGTCGTAGTCGCGCGACAGGACGGGAAACAGGACCGGCAGCAGCCCGGCGTAGAGGTCGATCGTCATGTGGCCGAGGAAGAGCGTGATCAGCGGTCGATTGCGGATGACGCTCGTCGCTGGCGCGGTCGTCGGAGGTGCGAGGCTCACCGCGGTTCCTGATCGTCTCATCGTCGTCGCCGCCGCCCACCTGCGACAGCGCCGGTGCAGCGTACGCAGGCGCGGGGGCGTCGTCAACCGGCTGGCGCGGGCCGAAGTGATAGAATCAGTACATACGTTCTAGGTTGGGTGGCGACGATGCGACGACGGACGACGGGCAGATCGGGGCAGCAGCGGGCGACTCGGCGCGAGAAGCAGCCGGTGGCGCCCGGCACGATCAGCCAGGTCCAGGCGACCCAGCGCGACCCCGAGCGCGTCAGCATCTACATCGACGGCGCGTTCGCCTTCGCGCTGCCGGCCATCGTCGCCGTCCAGCGCGGGCTACAGCGCGGCGTCGAGTTGGACGAGGCTGTGGTCCGCGAGCTGGAGGGGCTAGCCGAGGCGGAGCGCGCCACCGAGGCGGCGCTCACCTTCGTTGCCTATCGCCCGCGCTCCGAGCGCGAGGTGCGCGATCGGCTTCGGCGGCGCGAGTTCGCTCAGGCGGCGATCGACGCGGCGATCGAGAGGCTGCGCGGCTGGCGCTATCTGGACGACCGCGCCTTCGCCGAGTACTGGGTCGAGAACCGCGCCGAGCACGCCCCGCGTGGCCGCCGCGCGCTGGAGGCCGAGCTGCGCGCCAAGGGGGTCGATCGCGATGTCACTGGCGACGTCCTGGAAGGAATTGACCTTGGCGAGGAGGATGCCGCGCTGGAGCTGGCCCGCAAGCGGGTGCTGCGCCTCTCCGCGCTGGATGAGCCGACCCAGCGCCGCCGCCTCGCCGCGTTCCTCGGCCGCCGCGGCTACGGCTGGGACGTTATCCGCCCGGTCCTCGACCGGCTCTACGGGCCGGAGGACGACGATGCCGATCTCGCTGGTGAAGACGCTCCCGGCGAGTCAGAATAGCGTGTCCGGACGCGGCTGTGATATGCTCGTCTAGGCACCCCGAAACCATCGGCATGGCCCACCTGAACACTTGAAGAGCGTCCTGGCAAGTTGGGGGACGATGGCTGAGATCAAGTGGTTTGGCCACGCCTGTTTCCGTATCCGGTCGCGTGACGCGACCATCCTGACCGACCCCGTCCCGCGCTCGTTTGGCTACAAGGTCGAGAAGCAGAAGGTCGACATCGTCACCTTCTCCCACGCCCACCCCGG
Organism: Thermomicrobiales bacterium; assembly: GCA_035325665.1. GTDB lineage: Bacteria > Chloroflexota > Chloroflexia > Thermomicrobiales > CFX8 > JAMLIA01. Next base: position 7,422 of record DAOKZM010000076.1, read on the forward strand.
CCACACCGCGATCGAGATCGTCTCTGGCGAACCGAAGGTCGTCGATGGTCCCGGCGAGTACGAGATGAACGACGTATTCATCACCGGCGTCCGGACCTATCACGACGACCAGCGTGGCGCCGAGCACGGGCGGAACACGGCCTACCTGTTCGAGATCGAGGACCTCGTCGTCCTCCACCTCGGCGACCTCGGCCACCAGCTCGACGAGAGCGAGATCGACAAGTTCGGCGCGGCCGACATCGTGATCATCCCGGTCGGCGGCGGTCCGGTGCTGGACGCCAAGCAGGCGGTCGAGGTCGTCAACACGCTGGACGCGAAGATCGTCATTCCGATGCAATACCGCACGCCGAACGGCGATGCGCAGCGAGACCCGCTGGAGAAGTTTCTGGCGGAGATGGGGGTCACCGAGGTGGCCCCGCGAGACAAGCTCGTCGTCCGGGCGAGCGATCTCGGCGAGTCGCCCGAGGTGGTCGTACTGAGCCTGTAGCGCCCGGCGGCGCGCGGATTGCGCGCGGCCCGGCGGAAACGTCGTATCGAACGACCCGCAGTCGCCGGACCGGCGAGTGCGGGCTCGTATTTGGCCGTGGGGGTCGAGGAGCTACCAGCGCCGGGCGACCGTGCGGGTTGCCGGGAGGCTGGGGCAGTTCGGGCGGAGGACCGGAGCAGTGCCCAAGTACATATTCGTTACAGGTGGTGTCGTTTCGTCGGTCGGCAAGGGCATCTCGACCGCGTCGATCGGCCGGCTGCTGAAGGCGCGCGGCCTGAGCGTCGCCATCATGAAGCTCGACCCGTACCTCAACGTCGACCCCGGCACCATGTCGCCCTACCAGCACGGCGAGGTGTTCGTCACCGAGGACGGCGCCGAGACCGACCTCGACCTCGGCCACTACGAGCGCTTCACCGACGAGAACGTCTCCCGCGGCTCGAACATCACCACCGGCCAGGTCTACTCCTCCGTCATTGCCAAGGAGCGCCGCGGCGACTACCTCGGCGGCACGATTCAGGTCATCCCGCACATCACCAACGAGATCAAGGACCGCATCCACCACCTCGCCCGCCAGCACCAGCCCGACGTCGTCATCGTCGAGGTCGGCGGGACGGTCGGCGACATCGAGTCGCAGCCGTTCCTCGAGGCGATCCGCCAGATGCGCAAGGACGAGGGCCGGCGTAACGTCCTCTATATGCACGTCACGTTGCTGCCGCGCGTCGGCGCGACCGGCGAGATGAAGACCAAGCCGACCCAGCATTCGGTCCGCGAGCTCCGCGCGGCCGGCATCCAGCCCGACGTCATCATCGTCCGCGCCGACAGCGAGGTCACGCCGGAGGTGGTCGCCAAGATCGCCCTGTTCTGCGACGTGGACGAGGACGCCGTCATCCCGCTGCAGACGGCCGAGACGATCTACGAGGTGCCGCTGATGCTGGAGGACGCTGGACTGGGCGACTACCTGGCGCAGCACTTCTCCTGGCCGGCCGAACCGGACCTGCGCGAGTGGACCGAGCTGGTCGAACACATCAAGACGCCGCGGCGACGGCTGGAGATCGCGCTGGTCGGCAAGTACGTCGAGCTGCACGACGCCTACATGAGCGTCGCCGAGGCGCTCACCCACGCCGGGTTGGCTAACGACGTCGCGGTGGACATCAAGTGGGTCAACTCGGAGCACCTGACCGAGGCCGAGCTGCGCGAGCAGCTGAGCCACAGCGCCGGGATCGTCGTGCCCGGCGGCTTCGGCGCGCGGGGCATCGAGGGCAAGGTGCTGGCGGCGCGGTACGCCCGCGAGCAGAACGTGCCGTACCTCGGGCTGTGCTACGGGCTGCACATGGCGGCGATCGACATCGCCCGCAACGTGCTGGGTCTGGCAGACGCCAACTCGACCGAGATCGACCCGGCGACGCGCAACCCGGTCATCGACATCATGCCGGACCAGAAGGACGTCGAGATGGGCGGCACGATGCGGCTCGGCACCTGGCCATGCAAGCTGGCGCCTGGGACTCGCGCTGCGGCTGCATACGGGACCGAGCTGGTCAACGAGCGCCATCGCCACCGTTACGAGATCAACAACGCCTATCGCGATGCGCTCGAAGAAGGTGGGCTGATCGTCTCCGGCGAGTCGCCGGACGGCCGGCTGGCCGAGATCATGGAACTGATCGACCACCCGTGGTTCGTCGGCGTCCAGTTCCATCCCGAGCTGAAGTCGCGCCCGACCCGGCCGCACCCGCTGTTCCGCGATTTCGTCGGGGCGGCGACGAAGATCCTCCGCGAGGGGGATCAGCGGCCGCTGCCGATCGAGCGGGCCGAGCCGCGCGAGGCGCAGCCGGTCCACGACTGAGCGATGCAGCCTTCTGGCGGCGGGGGACATTGTGATACACTGCACGGAGTGTGAGGGGCGGGGCCGCAATGGATAACCCGCTAGGTCCGGAGACCAAGAGAGACTGGCAAGCGATCGGTGTCGCCTCAGGGTTGGGTTTCACCATCGTAGGCAGTCTCTTGTTGTGTGTCGGGGGAGGCATCCTCCTCGATCGCTGGCTCGGGACCATGCCGATCTTTACACTCATCGGGGTCGTGCTCGGCCTTGGGGCGGCCGGATACGCGCTGTACGAACTGGCCATGCTTGGTGACCCGAACCGGGGCCGGGTGCGGCTGAAGTCGAAGACGGATACCCGGTCGCAGGGGGATTCAGGCTCGCGGTCGCGCCGGTAGCAGCCCGTCGGGCCGCGCGGAGGGGGACAAACGAGTGGAAGTCCACGTCTCGGTAAAGGCGGAATCGCTCTGGTCGGTTGACCTCGGGCCGCTCGGCACACTCAACATCACGAACTCCTTCCTCCAGATGGTCATCGTCATGGCTCTAATCATCATCGCTGGCGCGCTGATCGCGCGGAAGGCGACGCTG
>DAOKZM010000077.1:0-5709 GCA_035325665.1 Thermomicrobiales bacterium
GCGAATGTGGCTGCTCAACCGGGCCGGCCGCGCGCCGTTCGTCATCTCGGTCCAGGGCCACGAAGCGGCCCAGGTTGGGATGGGCTTCGCGCTCGACCCGTCGAAGGACTGGCTGTTCCCCTACTACCGCGACCTCGCCCTCGTCCTCCACTTCGGCCATACCGCGCGCGACGCGATGCTCTCGTTACTCGGCCGGGCCGACGAGCCGAACTCAGGCGGCCGGCAGATGCCCGGCCACTACGGCTCGCGCAAGCACCACTTCTACACGGGCTCCAGCCCGGTCGGCACCCAGATCGCCCAGGCGCCCGGCTTCGCGCTCGCCGCGAAGATCCGTGGCGAGGACACGGTCGTTGTGACCTCAATCGGGGAGGGTGGCACGTCGCAGGGTGATTTTCACGAAGGTCTGAATTGGGCCTCCGTCCATAAGCTCGGTGTGATCTTCTTCGTTCAAAACAATCACTACGCGATCTCGGTGCCGATGGACAAGGAAATGGCGGTCAAGACGGTTGCAGAGCGCTCCGCCGCCTATGGGATGCCCGGCGTGCGCGTCGACGGCGCCGACGCGGTAGAGGTCTACCTCGCTGCTCGCGAGGCGGTCGCCCGCGCCAGGCGCGGCGAAGGCCCGACCCTCTTCGAGGCCGTCGTGAACCGGATGACCCCGCACTCGTCAGACGACGACGACCGCTTCTACCGCAGCCGCGAGGAGGTCCAGGCGTACAAGGAGCGCGACCCGGTTGCCGTCACCGGCCGGCGGCTGCGCGAGCTCGGCGCGCTGGACGACGAGCAGGAGGCGGAGATCCTCGCGCGAGTCAAGGCTGCCGTCAACGACGCGACCGACTTCGCCGAGCAGGCGGCGCTCCCGGACCCGAGCGAGGCGTTCAAGCACGTCTACGCCGACGAGGGCCAGACGGTCTAGCGACCGCGACGCTAGAGCGCGGCCAGGACGCTGATGTCCGACTGGCGCGCCCGCTATCCGGTCCCACGTGTCGTGCGCGACTGCACGTAGCGCAGGAGGAAGAGTGGCAACGAAGCTGCTGATCGAGGCGATCCGCGAGGGGCTCCACCAGGAGATGGAGCGCGACGAGCGGGTCATGGTGCTCGGCGAGGACGTTGGCAAGCGCGGTGGCGTCTTTCGCGTCACCGAGGGGCTGCTTGAGAAGTTCGGTGAGATGCGCGTTATCGACGCGCCGCTGGCGGAGTCGTCGATCGTCGGCGTGGCGATCGGCGCGGCGACAAACGGGATGCTGCCGGTCGCGGAGATCCAGTTCCTCGATTTCATCCACCCAGCGATGAACCAGATCATGAACGAGGCGGCGAAGACGCGCTACCGCTCGGGCGGTGACTTCGAGTGTCCGATTGTGATCCGCGCGCCCTATGGCGGCGGCATCCACGGGGCGCTCTACCACTCGCAGTCGATCGAGGCGCTGTTCACCCACATCCCGGGCCTGAAGGTGGTCGCGCCGATCGACCCCTACGATGCGAAGGGGCTGCTGAGCACCGCCATCCACGACCCCGATCCGGTCCTCTTCTTGGAGCACAAGCGCGCCTACCGCGCGATCCGCGCCGACGTGCCGGACGAGCTGTATACCGTGCCGTTGGGCAAGGCGAAGGTGGTCCGCGAGGGTTCAGACATGACGATCATCTCCTACGGCTGGTACCTTCAGGAGGTGCTCCAGGCCGTCGACGCCTACACCCAGGAGCAGCAAGCGACGATCGAGGTGATCGACCTGCGTTCGCTTCGGCCGCTGGACAGTGAGACGATCCTCAATTCGGTCACCAAGACCGGCAAGGTCATCATCGTCCACGAGGCCAACAAGTTCGGCGGGCTCGGCGGCGAGGTCGCCGCGATCATCGCCGAGGAGGCCTTCCCGTATCTCGACGGCCCGATCGTCCGCCTGGCCGGCCCCGAAGTCCCGGCGATGCCGTACTCGCCGCCGCTGGAGAAAGCCTTCCTGACCACCGCCGCCGACGTTCGCCGGGCGATCGACAGGCTTGCTGCCTACTAGCCCGCCGGGGACACGAGGAGGGACAACGATGTCCAGTACGAAGCAGGGCACGACGATCACGATGCCGAAGCTCGGCGAGAGCGTTACCGAGGGCACCCTCGGCTCGTGGCTGAAGAAAATCGGCGATTCGGTCGAGAAGTACGAACCGCTGGTCGAGGTCGTCACCGACAAGGTGACGGCCGAGATCCCGGCGCCGGTATCGGGCACGATCGTCGCGATCGTCGGCGACGAGGGCTCGACGATCCCGGTCGGCGGCCCGATCTGTGTCATCGACGAGGGGGGCGAGAACATTGCCGATGACGTCAGCGCACCGGCCCAGACGATCGCTGGCCCGGACGCCACGGCGTCGACCCCGACCGAGCTGGTTGAGGTCAGCGAAGAGCAGCCGCGCACTCCGGCTCCATCGAAGCCGTCCGGCGATCTGGCCCAGGCCCGCGCCAGCCGCGACGACCAGGAGATGCTTCGCATCCGCTCGTCGCCGGTCGTCCGGCGGCTGGCCGAGGAGCACGAGATCGACCTGGCGACGGTCGAAGGCACCGGCCTCGGCGGCCGGGTGACGAAGGTCGACATCACCGCCGAGATCGAGCGCCGCCGGCAGCGTCCTGCCCCGGCCGCGATGCACGAGCAGGTCGCCGCGGCCGCGCCAGCCGAACAGCTGCCGCCGCTGGCGCAGCCGCCGATGCCGGCGCCGGCCCAAGGTCCGGCCGCGCAGCCGGCCCCGCCGGTCGAGGTCTGGCCGGGCGACGAGGTCATCGACGCGAGCGTCATGCGCCGCCAGATCGCCGAGCACATGGTCCGTTCGGTCCAGACGGCCCCGCACGTCACGGTCTGGATGGAGGCGGACATGAGCAACGTCGTCGCCGTCCGCGACCGGCACAAGGAGGAGTTCGCTCGCCGCGAGGGCTTCGGGCTGACCTACTTCCCGTTCCTCGTCCGGGTCGTCACCCGAGCGCTGCGCGAGCACCCGAACGTCAACGCCGTCTGGGACAACGGCCGCATCATCCGTCGCAAGGCGGTCAATATCGGCGTCGCGGTCGCGCTGGAGGAGGGGTTGATTGTCCCGGTCATCATGAACGCCGACGAGAAGAACGTCGTTGGCATCGCGCGGTCGGTCCACGACCTGGCCGAGCGGGCGCGGACCAACCGGCTGTCGGCCGACGAGGTGCGGGGCGGGACGTTCACGCTGAACAACCCCGGCACGCTCGGCTCGCTCTTCTCGACGCCGATCATCGTCCAGCCGCAGAGCGCGATCCTCTCGATGGAGGCGATCGTCAAGCGTGCCGTCGTGATCGATGACGCGATTGCGATCCGGCCGATGATGAACTTATCCTTGTCGATCGATCACCGGCTTCTCGACGGTCTCGCCGCCACCCGCTTCCTGGCGGCGGTCAAGCGCGGCCTGGAGGACTACCCCGCCGACGCATCGATCTACTGAGCCACTGCCAACTCGACACGGTGGCCCGGCGAGGATGGCCGGGCCACCGCTGCATTCGCCCAAGGGGTCTACCGGACGTCAGCGGCGCAACTGACGCGCAGCGTCAGCGCGTCGCTAGCCCCGGATGAACCCGCCCTCGGAGTTGATAACCTGGCCGGTGATCCAGCCGGCCTCGTCGCTGGCGAGGAAGGCAACCAGTCGCGCGCAGTCCTCGGGCGCGCCGATCCGACCGGTCGGTGACTTCGCCCGGACGTGGGCCTTGATTTCTTCGGACATCCAGCCGGTATCGGTCGGGCCCGGGTTGACCGCGTTGATCGTGATGCCAAGCTCGGCGAGTGGCGGCGCGAGCGACATCGTGAGCGCTTCTATCGCGCCCTTCGTCGCAGCGTAGGCGAGTTCGCCCGGCATCGGTCCGAGTGACTGGCCCGAGGTGAGGTTGACGATCCGCCCCGCTGTGCCAGCCGGGTGACGCCGCGCCAACTCGGCGCACAGCAGCGCCGTCGCGCGCAAGTTGACGGCGTAGTGCGCGTCGAGGCTGGCTGCGTCGAGCGAGAGGTAGTCCGTGTCGAACGATACCGCCGCGTTGTTGACCAGCACCGATGGAAGCCCGATCCGGTTCACCGAGGCGTCGAGCAGCCGCGCCGCGGCATCGGGTTGGGAAAGGTCGAGTGCGACGCCGTGGCAGCGCACTCCAGAAGCGCGGACCTCGCGTTCGAGTGCGTCGGGTGCGTCTGGCTCGACGCCCCAGGGCATGGTGGCGTCATATGGATGCCAATAGGTGAAGAGCACGTCCAGGTCGGCCCGGCCGAGCGCCTGGCAGATCGCCGCGCCGATCCCCGCGCGTCGCCCCGCCCCGGTCACCAGCGCTATCCTCCGGTGGTCGTCCATCCGACCTCCTTCGCGTTACGTAAACTGGGTGCGAAGCATCACGTCTCTCCCCATCATCGCCTCAACGGGTGGCGTGTGTCTTGCGACATGTCTATCTGATAGTAGCGTACACCGTGGTTCCAGCCATCCTTGCGTTCGGCCGGGCCGCCTTATGATAAGAACGGGTAGACATCATGCTCTCAGATGTGCAGCGCCAGCGGATGGTCGATCGGCAATCTCGGCGTGCGGAGTACATGCGGTTACGCAGCGCGGGCTATGAGCCGGAGACGGAAGGTTTCGAGCCGATTCGTTCGGGTCGCCGGGCCTTGCATCCGATCCTGGTCACCTTCCCGGCGGCGGCGTTCCTTCTCGCCGTAGCATTCGATGTCGTCTACCTCCTGAGCGGCGTGGGCGGATGGGCAGCGTGGTCGAGCGGCTTTCTCTTCGTCGGACTGCTCGCCAGCCTGCCGGCTGCTGTCGTCGGCGTCGTCGACTGGGTCCGCGTCCCGGCCGGGACGCGCGCCAGATCGGTCGCGACCTGGCACGGGCTGGTCAACCTCGCAGCGCTCTCCCTGTTCGCAGTCGGCTGGGTCTCGCGCATCGGGACCACGTCCGCACCAGGACTCGGCTCGATCGTGCTCGTCTGGTCCGGTGCTGCGATCCTGATGCTGGGCGGCGTGCTCGGCGGCGAACTTGCCACGCGGCTTGGTGTCGAGCAGCTCGAAGCGAATCTCGAGGACGCAGAGCCGTCCTCTGCCGGAGTCACAGTCATCGCCCCGGTCGAGCCGGTCGGTGAAGACCGTCAGATCGCCCAGGCCTGAGCGAGTCGGCGTTACGGCGCTGCGACGCCGGCTGGAGACACGTCCGGCTCTGCGTCCGTCGCTCGCGCGGCCACACGCCTTGCCCGCAATGTGAGTAGCAGCAGAACATTCGCCCCCAGCGCCAGTGCCAGGCCGGCGACCGCGAGCAGGGTGACACGCTCTTCGTAGAAGACTGCACCCCAGACCGGCGAGAGAGCCGGGTTGACGAACGTCGCGACGGCTATGACGAACGCCGGGGCGGTGACCGAGGCGCGGTTATACATCACTGGCGCCAGAATGTAGTGGGCGGCGACCCAGGCGAGTAGCACCGGGACCGTCCACCAGACGATGTCGCCGAGCGCGCCCCAATCGGCGAATGGGATCAGCACGAGTCCGCCTGTCAGCATCGTCCAGGTCGCCGTCGCGTCTACCCCGACCGCCGGGACGAGCCGACGTCCCGCCAGCGCCGAGACGGACCCGGCGACAGCCGCGACGAGCGCGAGCACGAGCCCGCCGAGCACGTTGTCGCCGCCCTCCGAACCCCTGCCCGCCAGGAGCAGCAGCGGCTTGTGCGGCGCCTGCTTTTTTACCGCCTCGGGCC
>DAOKZM010000077.1:5719-10291 GCA_035325665.1 Thermomicrobiales bacterium
GATGCCTGCGCCGCCGATCGCCAGGGCGGGGACAGCGCGTGCGGGCACCATGTCGCCCAGCAGCGGCCGGGCCAGCAGCACCATCCACAGCGGGAGCGAGGCATAGGCGAAGGCTGCGTTGCCGATGCCCGCCATCGTGATCGCGACGGCCATCAATGCGTTCGTCGCGCCGTTGGCCACACCGAACCCAAGCGCCTCGGCACGGCGCCGCCAACCCGGCAGCCGCAGCCGGCGCCTCGGGGTGAACAGCGCGCGGGTGGCCCCGGAAAGCAGGAGCGCCGTCGTCATTAGCGTGGACGGCGGCAGCGGCTCCCAGCGGATGACGACTCCGCCAAACGACCAGACGACCTGGCAGAGTGCGAGCAGCAGGATGGCGCGGCGCACGACGATATCCTTCTTGTATGCTGGCAGCCGCATTCGCACGACGCCGTCCGGCCGTGCTGCGAGCCGGCGGGAAGTGTACTTGCCGGCGCGGCGTCGTGCCGGGACGGGACAGCGAGGAGGGGGCGTGGACCGCCAGGCGTACTTCGACCATCTGCGACGCGGGATCGACACGGTCGATGACTGGCAGGACCGCTTCGGCACATTCGAGCCGGACGACACGACCGTCGTCGCGCCGGAGCGCGTGGCCGAGGTGCTCGGCGAGCTAACGCGGCGGCTGGAGGAGAACTACCCGTACGGCCACCCGCGCTACGCCGGCCAGATGCTGAAGCCGCCCCACCCGGTCGCATCGCTCGCCTACGCGATCGCCATGCAGGTCAACCCGAACAACCACGCGCTGGACGGCGGGGCGGCGACCTCGCGGATGGAGCGGGATGTCGTCGCCGACCTGGCCGCGATGTTCAGCTTTCCCGAGCAGCACCTCGGCCACCTGACCGGCGGCGGCACAATCGCGAACATCGAGGCCCTCTGGGTGGCTCGCTCGCTCCATCCCGGACGGGCGATCGCGGCGAGCGACCAGGCGCACTACACCCACGGGCGTGGCTGCGAGGTCCTCGGAGCCGCGTTCATGCCCATCGCGTCCGACGAGATGGGACGGATGGACCTCGACGCGCTTGAGGCAGCGCTCCGCACCGGCCGGGTCGGAACCGTCGTCGCCACCGCCGGGACGACCGGCCTCGGGATGGTCGACCCCATCCACGAGATCGTCCCGCTCGTCCGCCGCTACGATGCCCGAATCCACGTCGACGCGGCCTACGGCGGCTTCTTCACGCTCCTCGCTCGTCGTCCTAACCCGCCGATCGACCCGGCCCCGTTCCTGGCGATCGCATCCGCCGACAGCGTCGTCGTCGATCCGCACAAGCACGGGCTGCAACCGTATGGCTGCGGGTCGGTGATCTTCCGCGACCCGGCCGTCGGCCGCTTCTACGTCCACGACTCGCCGTACACTTACTTCACCTCCGACGAGCTTCACCTTGGCGAGATCAGCCTTGAGTGCTCGCGCGCCGGGGCCTCGGCGGCCGCGCTGTGGGCGACCCTGCGCTGCATGCCGTTGGAACCTGAAGCGGGTCTGGGCGCGATCCTCGGGCGTTCGCGTGAGGCGGCGCTTCGCTGGAGCAGCCTCATCGCCGCCGACCCGCGCTTTCGCCTGGTCGTTGCGCCGGATCTGGACATCGTGACGCTCTATCCCGCCCCTGGGGTTGGCGGTCCGGCGACGGCCAGCGGCATCTCGCGGCTCGTCGATCGCCTGTTCGACTCGGCCGAGCACGACCCGGACGGTCCGGCGTTCTTCGCCAAGTTCGTCGTCCCGCGCCGACTGCTCGTCGGGCGCGATGCCGAGATCGTCTGGGATCAGCCGACCGTCACCGTGTTGCGGAGCGTGCTGATGAAGCCGGAGCATCTCGCGGCGATCCCCATGCTCCACGAGGCGCTGATCCGCCAGCTCGCCAACGTCGCGGAGGCAGTATGAGCGACCGCGTGATCGGGCGCGTCGTCCGGCTTCAGATTCAGCGGTCATCGCTGAAGGTTGGCCCACCCAAAGGCCGTCGATACGACCCAACCCCGATCCTCAGCGTCGAGCGGTTGATCCTCACCGAGGACGGCGCCGAGGCAGTTGTCGACGGCGCGCGGTTGCTCGACGTCCACAACGCGCGCCACCCCGACTCGAAGAACCGCGGCATCAACGACCTGTCCATGGGATTCACCGGGAACTACCAGCGTATCCGCTCCGCGTTCGGCGTCCACGTCGTTGATGGGATCGCCGGGGAGAGCATTCTGGTCGCGGCGGAGACGCCTCCGGACCTGGAGATGCTGACGCGCGGCGTCGAGATTGAGACGGTCGATGGCGGTTGGGTAGCACTCGCCGAGGCATCCGTCGCTCACCCATGCGTCGAGTTCAGCCGTTTCTGCCTGGGTCCGGACGGCGGCGAGCCACGCCGGATCAAGGAAGCGCTGCTGTTCCTCGACGGCGGGACGCGCGGCTTCTACCTCGGCCTGCCCGCCGGCGCGCCGGTCGAGATCGCGGTCGGCGCCGGGGTCCGACTGCGGAACTAGGCGCCGTGGCGCGACAGTGCGCCCCAGCTGTGTGCTACTTGCTCAGCTGCCCGCGCACCGCGCCGGCCGGGAATTCCGCATTGTGGACGTTGACGTAGTAGTCCCCGGGCGACTGCATGATCGCCTTGATCAGCTCGCGGTCGACCGACGCGCAGCCGCTGGATGACCCGTCGGTCGGTGGGGTCAGCGGGACGACGATCGGGCCGGGCGAGCCGACGGGCGCTATGTGGATGTGGGCCGCGGTGGCCGGCGCGATGTCCTCGACGCTTAGCCAGTAGCAGATTTCGCCCTGACCGTAGTTAAGTGTGAACCTGGCGGCGCCGGTCCCATCGGGGTCACCTGGGCCCGGCGCCTCGTCCGCGCCGGTCATCGTCGCCCCCAATGGTCGCCCGCCGGTATCCGCCGCGGCGGTGGCGGCTACGCCCATGGACAGCAGCCCCGCGAGGAAGAGAAGAAGCACGAATCGTCTCATCACCCGATCCCTCCGTCGCCAACTGGTTCTCGGCGCTGTCCGGCGCCCGCCGGAGTTGCAGCGTCGCCAGCGGCGATGTGTTGGTCTCAGTACGTCACGGATACCGGGACGGATTGACTACAGCGCCGGCTCCGCTTGAGCCTCCAGGCGAGTCGGGAGGGATTCGGCGACGGTGATGACGAGACTGCCCCAGACAAGCGTCGCGAATGCCAGGTGGCTGATCCGGACCCAGTCGGCGAGCTCGAGCCAGATGTTGGTGGCGCCGATCACGACTTCGGTGAGCGTCAGCGCCAGCGCGGCAGCGGCTAGCCAGGTGACTCGCGCTCGTGGTCCGGCTTCGCGTAACGCGACGACCAGAAGCCAGACGATCGACACGACCGTCAGCATCGCGAGCCAGCGGTGCAGGACGTGGATATCCACTAGCGACCAGCCCGTCGGCACGTACTTGTTGCCGCACAGTGGCCACTCGGGGCAGGCCCAGGCAGCGCCGCTCGACGCGGTGTAGGCGCCGGTCAGCAGCAGCCCGAAGGTCGTCGTCGCCGCAACGATCGCCGCTCGCAAGACTGGCGTTCCGGGGCGGCGCTCGGGGCGGGGGATTCGCGAGCGGCCAAGCAGGGCGACGACGATCATGATAGCGAAGAAACCCTCCGCCATCCCCGTGAGCGCCGTGCTGCTCGCCGCGATCAGCGCGAGCACCAGGATGAGCGCGGTGAGGGTCAGCCATCGGCGGGAGTCGGACCGGTGCGCGCCGCGCCAGGTAACAAATGTCAGCCAGCTCGTTAGCAGCAGGATCATCCCGGCGACGACGCGGTGGATGTATTCGATCGCTGTCAGGTAGTTGAAGGTCGGGACGACCTTGCCGTTGCAGATCGGCCAGTCATCGCCGCAGCCCATCCCGGCCCCCTCGATCCGGACGACGCCCCCAATCAGGATCAGGATATAGCCGAGGACGACGGTGGCCACCGCCAGCCGCTCGATGCTGAAGAGCCGGGAGACGGCCAGCTTCGTCCCCGCGTCCGCCCGCTTCGCCGCTTGCGCCATGTTCGCTCCTGCCCCACCGCAACGCACGCGATACCCGCCCGCGGGCGGGTATCGCACGAATGATCGCGGTCGGTCGGCCTGGCGGCTATGACCTAACGCACACCCGCTACAGGCTGACCACGCCCGGCAGGCGGCGAGTGAACGCGGCGATCAGGCGGACGGCCTCCTCGAGGTCGGAGAGGCGCAGCGTCGCGTAGGGCGAGTGGATGTAGCGACACGGTAACGACACCGCGCCGGCCAGGACACCGGCCCGCGAGCGGTGGATTGCGCCGGCGTCGGTGCCGCCCGGCGCCGGGATCTGGTACTGGAAGCGGATTCCATCCTGTTCGGCGGTGTCCGCCAGCGCCCTGATGACTCGCGGCATCCCGATCATGCCGCTGTCCATGATCCGGATCGACGGCCCCTCCCCTTGGCGAGTCGGCTGGCGGGCGGCCGGCACGCCGGGCATGTCGGCGGCAATCGAACCCTCCAGAGCAATCGCGATGTCCGGGTCGATCTGGTAGGCTGCCGTCTGGGCGCCGCGCAGGCCGACCTCCTCCTGGACGGTGAAGGCCGCCACGACCGTG
>DAOKZM010000078.1:0-5193 GCA_035325665.1 Thermomicrobiales bacterium
AGCTGTTTCGTAAACAGCAGGTCCGGGGTTCGAATCCCCGCGTCGGCTCCCCCGAGAATCCCATGTAGACATCGAGACCGCCGCCGGCCAATGTGGCCGGCGGCGTTTCTGGTGGGATCGAGCTTGTAGCAAGGTTGTGCTCAGAGATTCAAGACGACGCGGTCGCTACCGCCCACGACATCGACCCTACGATCGGGGCAATAACCGCCTGCGCTCAGGGCCCAAAGACCAGTTGTGCCGCATATGAGCCACTGCCGCGCACCGCATGGAAGGTGCCGTGCCCATGCAGGGTCGCCAGATCATCCGTCCCGCTGACGATCGTGAAGCTGCCGTGCAGGGTGCCCGTCGTCAAGTCGATGAATACGATATCGCGGAACTCGGCAGTGCCCGAGTGGCCGTCCACTGTGCCGGTAAACGTCGAGATGGCCTGGCACACTGCTTGGAGCGTTGGCGGCACGGCACAGGACCCCTGCAGGACGGTCGTGCCGCTGATGGCGCCGGTGAGCGCTTGCGTCTCCGTGAAGTCGAACATGGTGACTTCACCCATGATGCGGATGTTTGACTGCGCGAAGCTGGTCCGAACATAGGCGCCGCTGGCGTCGATGGGGGGCCCGGCGGCCCGGGCGTGGTACGCGGGCGGGGCCGCTAGCACGAGGATGAGGGCGGCTGTCAGGACGCCGAGCCAGCGCGCGCGCTGCGCAGGAACGACGTGCAGTAGCGTGTCTCGCATGATGCGTGCTCCTTCGCGCGATCACTCCCGCGACCCGGACGCCTCGGGAGATGCCCAGCCCCGATTTGCGAGGCAGTAGCGCCATATTAGAACCGCGCGGGCGGTCGGGCAACTCTGAGCCCGTGGTTCACCCAGTGCTTCGCTGTGGGGTTCTGCGATATCGGGGATCCGGGGCGTCTCGTGACCGACGCTGCGTCGTCGGACCTCAAGAGTCGGCAACCCAAGCGGATAGACGTGGATCAGAACGCCTGAACGACGCCGGCAGGACCGGAAGGCGACCCGGCCAGCGGCACCGAGAAGGAGACGATCGTGCCCTGGCCTTCCGCGCTCTCGACCCAGATCCTCCCACCGTGACGTTTGACGAACTCCTCGCTGATGTGCAGGCCGAGTCCCAGGCCCGGGTAGCCGGCACGATCCTCGGTGCCGACGCGATAGAACCGCTCGAAGATGCGGTCGTGATCCTCGCTGGGGATGCCGATGCCGAAATCCTGGACCGCTACGACGACATCGTCGCCATCGCGGGTCGCTCGCAGAAGGACGCGATCGGAGTCCGGCGAGTACTTGATCGCGTTGGTCAGCAGGTTCATCACCACCTGGCCGATCCGCTCGCGGTCCCCGACGAGCGTGATCGGCGCGACGGAGTCGGCGACGATGCGGTGTTGGGCCGTTGTCCGTTGGGCCTCGTCGATGACCTCGGCCAGCAGCTCGGTCAGGTCGAACGGCGCGAGACGGAACGGCAGCGTGCCACTCTGGATGCGAGTGGCGTCGAGGAGGTCGCCGATCAGGCCGGTCAGGCGGTCGGCTTGCGCGTCGAGTTTGTCGAGGATCTCGACGACGGCGTCGTCGCCGGTATGGCGCAGCCGGCGGGCGAGCAGCTGGGTATACGCCTTGATGCCCGTGACAGGAGTACGTAGCTCGTGGGCGGCGATGCCGATGAATGCGTCCTTCTGCCGCTCCAGCATCCGTCGCTCGGTGATGTCGCGAGCGATCTTCGAGGCGCCGACGACCGTGCCACTGCCGTCGATGATCGGGGAGACCGTCAACGAGATGTCGAGCAGCGTGCCGTCCTTGTGCTGACGCACCGTCTCGAAGTGGTCGATGCGCTCTCCGCGGCGGATACGTCCAAGGATCTCCGGCTCCTCGTCCAGGCGCTCGGGCGGGATGACGATCGTGATCGGCCGGCCCACTGCCTCCGCGGCGCTGTATCCGAAGAGCCGCTCGGCGCCCGCGTTCCAGGTCATGATGACCCCGTCGAGGTCCTTGCTGACGATGGCGTCGTCAGACGATTCGACGATCGCGGCGAGCCGCGCGCGCATCTCCTCCGCATGCTTACGCTCGGTGATGTCGCGGATCACAGAGAGCATCACGGCGCGGTTTCCATCGGCATCTGTCAGGAACGTGTAGCGGGCCTCAACCCAAAGCTCGGTACCGTCCGCGCGGCGGACCGTCGTCTCGATAGTCGGGGGCAGATCAGCCTGCCTGAACGTCGCGCGGTACTGCTCCTCAGCCCATTCGCGCCTCTCCGGCGGGAAGATGATGGCGAAGCTCCTGCCCACGATCTCATCGCGCGTCCGCCCATACAGCAGGCAGTATGCCGGGTTCGCATCCAGGACGATGCCGCTTGCATCGGAGAGCGCCATGGCATCGCTGGCCGTCTCCCAGATCGCCGCGAAGCGTAGGTCACGTTCATCGCTCGGCTGACGGCCGGCTGCGAACGGCGGTTGTGATGGCTCTGGAGGCGACTCTGGCATTGCTGCTCCTCATCGCGCCGGACCGCCCTGGGGCGAAGTCATGCACCAGCAGGGCGCGTACGGACGACAATCATGATAGGCCAGCACCGGCATATGCGCACACGGTGGCGCGGCCGGGTTCTCGCGCGGCCCTCGCCGGTCAGCACGCTGTGGCAGGATACAGGGTCGCGGATCCTCGCCAGTTGACAGGTCTCTCATCATCCAACGCGCGCCGTGCTCCGTATTGTCTGTGAGCGCTCGATGGGGGCGCCGGGACGGTCACGGGAGCCTGCCAAGTTGCCATGTGCGGACGCCACGCTGATAATGCCCGGGCGACGGTACGCCATCGACCGGCGCGCGCGGTTGTCGCGCGCGCCGGTCCACGCACCACAAGGGCTGGCAGCGGTGACAGAGCCGAGCGACCGGGACCTCTCCGATCGCGTCCGGGATACCCGGGACCAGACGGCGATGACGATGCTCTACGACCGCTACAGTCAGGCGGTCTACTCGCTCGCAGTCGCGATGCTCCACAACCCGGCCGCCGCCGAGGACATCACCCAGGACGTATTCCTGACCTTCTGGCAGAACCCGGCACGCTACGACCCTGACCGCGGCCCGTTCGGACCGTGGGTCCTGCGAGTGACACGTAACCGGGTCATCGACCTGACGCGACGACGGCGGCACGAGCGGCCGGCGGTCGAGGGCGAGGTGGACCTGACCTTGCGACTGGTGGACCCGGAGCCGGGACCGGATGACCTGGCCTGGAGCCGGAGTGTCGCGCGCGAGGTAGCTGGCGTGCTGAAGTCGCTGCCGGCCGCGCAGCGGCAGGCGATCGAGTTGGCGTACTTTCAGGGAATGACCCAGAGCGAGATGGCCCGCCACCTGGACATTCCCCTCGGCACCGTCAAGACGCGCGTCCGGACCGCGCTCCAGCGGCTAGCAACGCTTATGGCAGAAACCGACGCATGAACCAACCGACGATCGACCATTCCGAAGTTCGCGACCACCTGACCGACTACGTGCTCGACGACATCGACGAGGGTATGGCCAGAGCGATCCGCGCGCACCTCGATTCCTGTCCGGAGTGCCGGGCGATCCACGACCAGCTTGCCGACGGGCTGGCCTCCCTCGGCACGCTCGTGCTACCGGCGGAGATGCCGGCCGGCCACCGCGACCGCTTCTTGGCGCGCTTGGAAGCGACGCCGACCGAGCCAGCTCCGGTCCCGATCGGCGCGCGGCGGTCGGGTGGCTGGCTGCGCTACGGGGCGGCGGCGGCGATCGCGGTGCTGCTCGCCGCGTCGGCGCTGGCGTTCTACCTCAGCCGGTCGGACGGGGAAGGCGGCCGGATGCTGGACCCACGAGCGGTAGAGATCCTCGCGTCGGCCCCGGCGGCGATCCCGCTGGTGGCGGATGCGGCCACCGAGGCGTATGGCACGCTATTCGTCGCGCCGGACGCGACCGAGGCGCTGCTGGTGGTCGACGACCTGCCGGCGAGCGAGCCAGACACCGTCTACCAGGTCTGGCTCGTGCGCGACGGGGAGCGGACGAGCGGCGGGACGTTCACCGTCAACGGCGGACACGACGCGGCGATGATCGTCAGCGCGCCTCAGCCAATCGCGGCATTCCAGGCGTTGGGGATCACCATCGAGCCTGCCCCCGACGGCAGCCCTGGGCCGACCGGGCCGCGCGTGGTCAGTTGCTCGCTCGAAGAGTTGCCGACCTAGCCACCCGAATACCCGCTGAGCCAAACCACCGCGTGCCGCCGGGCGTACTGCCTCTGACGAGGTCGCACCATCCGGTGAACCGATCGGAGCGAGGGCATCGACGCCGTCCGGCGAGGGATCGCGGTCGCGCGCGCGGCCGGCGACGAGACGACGCGCGACTGGCTGGTCGTCTCGGGCGGCAGCTACCTGCGGCTGGCACTTGGGCTGGTGGTCAGCGTGGCACTGGCGCGGACGCTGGGGGCCGCGGCGTTCGGCGTGTTCGCGGTCCTGGCGGCGACGATGGCGATCGCCGGGGGGCTGGCCGACTTCGGCCTGACCGGCGCGGCGGTCCGGCGGATCGCTGGGGAGGCAGGCGAGCAGTGCCGGTTGCAGGCGTGGCGCGGGTTCGTCGCGCTGCGGCTCGCTGGCGCGGCGATCGTCGCTGGAGTCGGGATCGCCGCGGCTGGCTGGCTCTGCCGGCGGGTGCTGGCCATCCCCGGCCACGAGTCGCTCCTGCGGCTGGCGCTCGTCGGGATGGTCGCGACGGCCGTCAGCGGGGCGATGACGGCGGGGCTGCAGGCCACAGGTCGGTTCCGGTCGCTGGCAACGGTGATGCTGGTGAACGCAGTGCTGAGCGCGCTGCTGGCTGTCGCGCTGGCAGCGACCGGCTGGCTGACGCTGACGACGGCATTGGCGGTGTTGGGGATCGCGACGGCGCTAGCGAGCGCGGTGGTCGGCTGGCGTCTGCTGCCGGACGAGCTTCGTTCGATCCGACCGTCGCGCGACGATGTTCACGCCGAGGGTCGGCCGCTGTTGCGGTTCGGCGCCTGGCTGTGGGTCGCGAGCACGCTGGGGCTGCTGGCCGGGCAGCTGGACATCCTGCTCCTGGGCCACTGGTCTAGCTCCGAGGTCGTCGGCGCCTACGCGCTGGCAGTCGCGCTGGCGAGCAAGGCAGACGTGCTCAACCAGAGCCTGCATGCGGTGCTGCTGCCCGGAGCGGCGCGGCTGCGATCGAGTCGTGAGGGGCGCG
>DAOKZM010000078.1:5203-10005 GCA_035325665.1 Thermomicrobiales bacterium
CCGTGGTCTGCTGGCCGGCGCCGCGCTCGTGGCGTGCCTGCCGCTGGCCGGACCGGCGATCTCGCTGGTCTACGGCGATGCCTACCGGCCGTCGGTGGCGCTATTTCAGATTCTGCTGGTGGTCTCCCTGCTCGACCTGCTGAGCACCCCCGCGCTCCTGCTGGCCTATACGGTCGAGCGGCCGCGGCTGCTGGTGCTGGCCGGCGCGCTGCGGACCGGGACGCTGGTCGTCGTCGCGGTCGCGCTCATCCCCCGCTACGGCGCCGAGGGGGCGGTCGCCGCCCGGCTTGCAGCGAGCGTCGCCGTCGCCGCAGCGGCGGGCGGCTACCTGCTGGTGCAACGTGGCCGGGCGCGCGAGATCGCGGTAGAGGCGCTCGAACCCTGACGCGGTGTGGGCCACGGTGAATCCCTGGACCACCACTGCTCCGAGGCGGCGCTCGGTGGCGGCACGGCGGGCCGGGTCGGTGGCGAGGGCAACGATCCCGCGGGCCAGGCTATCGTCGTCGTCCGGGACGGCCAGGCAGTCCGCGGCCAGCAACTCCGGCAGCAGCCCGACGGCCGTCCCGACCGTCGCCCGGCCACATGCTGCCGCTTCGAGCAGGACGAGGCTCTGGCTTTCGTAGCGCGAAGACAGGACGCAGAACGTCGCGGACCGGTACAACGTAGGCAGCCGCTCGTGCGGGACCGCGCCGTGGAACGTGACGCGGCTGCTGATCCCGAGCGCGCTGGCAGCGAGCATCAGCGTCTCGCGCTCGGGACCGTCGCCAGCGAGGTGGAGATGGATGCCTGGGAGCGACTGAGCGGCGATTGCGACGGCGCGCAGAAGCGTACGGTGGTCCTTGACCGGCACGAGCGAGCCGACGGCGAGAAGGGCAGGGTCACCGGCGAACTCGAATGCCGGGACGGCCGGACGAAACAGGCCGGAGGCGACGCGGAGCGGCGGCCGGGAGAGCCGAGAGACATCGACCTGGCCGGCGACGATCCTCTCCAGGAACGCGCTGCCGGTGGTGACGCGGTCCGCACGGTCGAGCGCCTGGCCGGAGAGCCAGCGGTTGAGGCGGCTGGGTCGACCGCCGTAGCCGATGTCGGGCAGGTCGACGAGCTCGCCGCCGAGGACCGAGACGACGGACGGGACGCCGAGTCGCCGGGCGAGGCTGGTCGCGACGTACCCCGGCTCGTCGGCCCAGAGGCCATGGAGCAGGTCGAACGGCGAGGCGCGGTGGCGGGCTTCGACGACCCGTGTGGCGCGCCGCAGGAGCGCGAGGCGGCGCGGGCCGGCGATGTCGCCGCCGCCGATGGCGTGGACGCGCGCCCCGCCAACCTCGTAGGAGCCGACCACGGGCGGGTAGCGGAGGGCGAAGACCTCGACATCGTGCTCGTGGGAGATGGCGCGGACAAGGTCGAGCAGTGCTGGGATGCACCAATCGTCGTCTCCGGCGCTAAACCCCGGCGTGATCAGCGCGAGACGCATCCGGCGACTCCGATCGGCGAGCGGTGAACAGGTAGCATTCCATCAAGCTCCAGTCCGGCACGTAACGCCGCATCATCCACTTGGCGCGCATCGAATGCGCCAGCATTGACGGCCTGGCGAGGTAGCGTGCGGCACGCAGGGGTCGCGCGCTGTGCGCGCGTCCATGCGGCTCGACGGCAAGGAGATCATCGACCGGCGTGACCTGCAGGTGATCGAACCCACGGCGAGAGAGAGCGCACAGCCAGGACGAGACATCACGCGGCTCTTCGGCCGCAGCCGGAATCCCCAACGCCCGCAGCGAGCGCACGTTAACCGATCGTACCGACGCGGCGCTCGTGCCCGGTTTCCAGATGCGCTCGTTGAGCACCAGCCGGCCGCCAGGCCTGAGCACACGGGCGAGCTCGGATATCGCGAAATCCGGGTCCAGCAGCGCGACGACCGACTCGGCGTAGGCCGCGTCGAACGAATCCGATTGGAACGGCAACGTCGCCCGCGCGTCGGCCCGGACCCAGCAGAGACTGGCGCCGGACGGCGCGGCGGCCCGCGCGCGACGCAGCATCATGGCCGACGCGTCGAGCGCTACGACGCGGGCGCCAGTCTGCCCGGCGAGCATGACAGCGGTCCCGCCGACGCCGCAACCCAGATCGAGCACGGTGTCGGACGTCCGCACGCGGAGGGCGTCGATGAGGACATCGGTCGTCACTCTCCCGCCGGGGTGCAGGAACGCTCCGCCGAGATATGCCTCAAGCTCAAGGAACGACGGCATGGCTACCTCCTGGGCGGCGCGGCGCCGCCTCGACCCGCGCAGCACTCGTCATCTGCCGATAGATCTCTTCGAGCCGGCACGCCTGGGCCGGGAAGCTCAGCTCGGCGTCGAAGTGGGCGCGGGCGGCGGCGGAGAGGGCGGGGAGCCGATCGAGGTCGATCCGCAGCAGCGCCTCGGCCAGGCCGACGTCATCGCCAGGGGTGAAGAGCCCGCCGTACTCGCCCTCGCAGGTCATCGCACGGAACGAAGGGATGTCGGTGACGATCGGCAGCACCCCGCAGGCGAGGGCCTCCAGGACGGCGATGCCGGCGACCTCGTGCTGGCTGGCCTGCAGGAAGATGTCGGCGCTGTTGTAGATCGCCTCCAGCCGGTCGTGACTGGCGCGTCCACCCAGGTGGACTCGCGCTGCCAGCGCCGGGCGCGAGGCGAGGAACGACTCGATCTCGGGCAGCAGCTCGGCCGTGAGGTAGTACAGGTAGAGTTGGGCGCAGGGCCAGGCCGGCAGGACACGCTCGAAGCCGCGCAGCGCCGTTAGCGGGTCCTTCACCTCGTGGAGACGGCCTGTCCAGAGCAGGACCGGATGGCCCGTGAGTCCCGTCTCCAGGCGCGCCTCGTCGCGCGGGCGCCTCCGGAAGTCGCTGGACGTTTCGAGCAGCTCAGCGGCCTGCTCTGTGCGCACGAGGCCGGTGGCCAGCCATGGTTCGGCGTGCGAAACGGTGCTGAACAGGACGCGAGTGGCGTGACGGAGGTTTCGGCGCTGGAGAGCTCGGTGCGGCCGGCGGCGAGCCGGCGCGCCGCCGTGGAACTGGACGATCAGCGGGATGCCCAACCGCCGCGCGGCGCGGGCGACGATGGCGAGGTTGAAGTCCAGCGTCAGGCCGAAGAAGTGAACGACATCAGGCCGCGCGGCGGCCACCGCTCGCGCGAGCGACGGCGCGGCGAGATAGCGCGCTGGCTGGCTGTTGTCGGTGAGCCGCGTCGCCGCTCGGGCCAACGGCATCGCGCCGGGAGAGGGCGCCGCGAGGCGATAATGGACGCCGTCCTCCCGCCACTCTCCGGGATGACGAGCGAGCAGGACGACGGTGACATCATGACCGAGCCGCTGTTGTTCGCGGGCCATCGCGCGGACGGTTGGCATCCGCTCGAGGCCGGCGCGGGGATCGGGTGCGGCGAAGTCGAGCCAGGCGGAGACGAAGCAGACGCGCATCGTCAGCCGCCGTCCGGCGGGTCGCGGCGATACACCTCGGTGGCGCCCCAGGTCGGGTCGTCGATGGTCGCGACGCGCGTCAGCCCGTTGCCTGCCAGCCAGGCGGCGACCCCGGCGCCGAGGTCGGGACGGGCGTCGAGGACCGCGCGTAGCTCGGCGTCGATCAGGACGACGTCGGGGTTTACGCGGTCGAGGGCAGCGTCGATCGGCAGTGGCGGCTGGGCGTAACGCGGGTCGGCCTCGAGCAACGGAACCAGCCAGGCGCGGAAGTCAGCGTCGTGGAAGCCGAGCCACCAGGTGTGGACGCCGAGGACGCGCGCGCCGGACGGGGCCTCAACTCGCAGACGGGCGACGTAGGCATCGTATGGGGTGGTGCGAGCGGCGTCGGCATCGACGCCGCGGACCTGCGCGAGTCCCTCCAGCGCGAGGAGCAGGCCGAGCGTGGCAAGCGCCACTCGTAGCCAGTTCGCGGGCGGCAGACGGCGCCAGAGCGTGATGACTCCCCAGGCGGCGGCGATCGCGCCCAGCGGGACGACGGTGAGCAGGTAGCTGGCCTGCTTGACATAGAGCAGCGGCGCGAAGAGCGTCGGGATGACCATCGCTGGGACGACGATCGCCCGTGCGGCGCAGTCGCCGCGCATCCCTCGACGAGCGAGCGCGACGAGCGACGCTGGCAGGACGACGAGCGCGGCCCAGAAGCCGGGCCGCGTGAGCCAGCCCCAGCCAAACGGTCCGAGGCCAGGACCATAGCGGTGGTATTCGTCGAGCACGTTCGAGACGTGCCAACTGACGTCGAGCAGCTCGAAGCGCGGGCTGTAGATGCGGGTCTGGCCGCGCCAGTCATCGAGGTGCGGCAGGACGTAGGCCAGGTAGCCGAGGCAGGGGGCGACGAAGCCGAAGGCGAGAACGGCGAGCTGGAGCGGGCGGGCGCGGTCCCACAGCGCGAGGAGCGCCAGCGCGATGATCCAGAACGCGCCATAGACGTGGCTGAGTCCGGCGAGCGCGGCGAGTAGCCCGGTTGCCGCATACCACAGCCAGCCGGAGTGGTCGCGGGCGTGGACGTAGGCCAGCAGCGCGCCAAGCCCGAAGACCGGGACGACGATGTCGTAGCGGGCGATCCGCGCGCCGTCCACGAGCGGGATGCCGGTGAGGGCAACCGGGGACGTCCCGAGCAGCCGGACGATGACGAGCATGGCAACGCCGAGGAGCGCGACCACGTCGTCGAAGAGGCGGCGGGCAAGGAGCCAGGTGAGCAGCAGGGTCGCAAGTGCCATCGCCGTCGCCTCGAGGCGCATCTGCTCGACGCCGATTCCGACCACCCGGAACGTGACCGCCAGCAGCAGCGGGTGGACAGGCAT
>DAOKZM010000078.1:10060-10279 GCA_035325665.1 Thermomicrobiales bacterium
GGCCCATGCCGTAGTAGCCGGTGAACATGTCGGAGCCGAAGACGCCGTCTCGCGCGATGCTCCAGCCGGTGGAGGCCTGCCAGGGCTCATCCTCGAAGACCGGTGGGAGGCGGTCGAGGTGGAGCAGCGAGACGGCGACGAAGAGTAGGAGCAGCCCCACCAGCGTAGCCCGCCGAACGACACCGGAGGCGAAAGCCGGGCGGGCTACGCTACGGCGGG
>DAOKZM010000079.1:0-4681 GCA_035325665.1 Thermomicrobiales bacterium
CAGGTGCTGACGATCAAGGAGCGTGACTACGTCCTCGCGGCCGAGGCGCTCGGCGCGCGGGCGCCGCGGACGCTCTTCGTCCACATCGCCCCGAATACGATCGCGCCGGTGATCGTGTTCGCCTCGCTCTACATGGCGAACGCGATCCTGCTAGAGGCGGCGCTGTCGTTCCTCGGCCTCGGAGTCCAGCCGCCACAGGCGAGCTGGGGCCTGATGGTGGCCAGCGGGCGCGACTTCCTGCGCATCGCCCCGCACGTGACGACGATCCCCGGCATCGCGATCATGGTTACCGTCCTGGGCTTCAACCTGCTCGGCGACGGCCTGCGCGACGCGATCGACCCGCGCCTGAAGAACCGCTTCTAGTCATAAAGCGGCCGGCGTCGTGATGGCGCCGGCCGCGCTCTCGTACGGGCCCTAGTCCCGCGTCTTGCAGGTGTTGCGCAGCGTGCCGATGCCCTCGACCTCAACCTCGATCGTGTCGCCGGCCTGCATCGGGCCGACCCCCTCCGGGGTGCCGGTCATGATCACATCGCCCGGCTCCAGCGTCATGACGTTGGAGATGAAGCTGATCAGGAACGCCGGGTTGAAGATCATATTGGTCGTGTGGTTGTCCTGGCGCACCTCGCCGTTCAGTCGCGACTGGATGGCGACGTTGCCTGGGTCGAGCTCGGTCTCGATCCACGGGCCGAGCGGGCAGAAGGTGTCGTACCCCTTGGCTCGCACCCACTGGCCGTCCTTGCGCTGCTGGTCGCGGTGCGAGACGTCGTTGCCGCAGGTATAGCCGAGCACGTAGTCGAGCGCCTCAGCCTCGCTGACCCGCGAGGCACGCTTGCCGATGACGATGCACAACTCGGCCTCGTAGTCGATCCGGTCGGCCGGCGGCAGCTCGATCACGCCGTCCGGCGGCAGCAGCGCGCTATTCGGCTTCATGAAGATGACCGGCTCGGTCGGTACCTCGCGGGTCGGGTCGTTCTCGGTGACGTGGGCGGCGTAGTTGAGGCCGACCGCGACGATCTTGCCCGGCACGACCGGCACGTCGAGTGTCACCTCGCCAACCGCTCCGACGCGCTCGCCCTTCGTCAGCCCTGCGAACAGGTCTCCACTCGCAGCATAGACATCGTCCCCCTCGACGATCCCATACGCGGCCCCGCCGTCCTGTTGGTAGCGTGCGATCTTCATGGATTCCCTCCCCTATCAGCGAATCGTCTGTCGGTATCTTAGCGTGGGACGTGATCTCGTAGGGGCGAACCTCGTGTCACCAGTTCCAACTCATTGGCGGCACGGGTGGAGCGGACGGCGCACAGCGGCGTTCGGCGTAGCGTGGCGTGCGGCGAACGACGATCGCCTCCCAGGCGACGGCATGGGTCAGGGTTGGGGCGGGCGCACTGATGCTGACCCGCCGCGTCGGACGGATGAAGCCCGCGGCGCGACCGCGCGCGACAACGGCGTCCAGCGGATCCTCGCCCCTGGCGGCGCACTGGGGCAGGGAGCGCGCCAGCAACGGCAGCGAGACGTCGAACCAGCGACAGCCGACGTAGCCCAGGTCGGCCGGGATGAGGGCGCCGCGTTCCAGTCCCGCCAGCACCGCTGTGACCTGGCGGAAGAGACGCTCGGGTGGCACAAGACCGTCGGTAGCCAGTCGCCGGTAGACCGCCTGGTCGATGCTGGCGACGCAGGGGTAGTCCCACCGGCGCGGCTGGTTGAGCAGCCGCCACAGGGCGAGGTGGCTGGAAAACCCGCTCTATCCCAGCAGCCCGCTCCACAGGGCCACGACTGGCAGGATGCGCGGACGACCGCGATGGAGTTGGAACCGATGGCCGATTGGCTCGCCCCGCGTTCTGTCTGTCGATTCCGATGGCCCCGTTATGGGTAGGTGGCAACCACCTGGCCCTGGGCGTTGCGGAGGGTGACGACTCCGTCGGACACGCTCTCGCAGATGCCCCAGTGTAGAATCGCCCAGCTCGACCTGATGATGTCGTCCCCGGTGCATGTCCGCACCGTCACGTAGAACGCAGCCTTCAGCGTAACATCGGGAAACGCGAACACGTGGCCGTCGTCGTCGGACAGCGTCCAGCCCCTCATGTTGACCGAGCTCTCGTAGGGGGTCTTGTTCCAAATGGCGACCCCTTCGTTCGTCGTTCCCGCGTCATGGATCGTCTCGATGACCACGGTGTAGTCACCGGTCGATGGCGGCGGGGTCGGAGACGGAGTCGGCGATGGCGTCGGCGGCGTGACAACCGGCGGCATCTGGCCGTAGCGCCACTCGTAGTAGTGCTGGCCGACGTTGCCGGCCTCGACCTTCCACCCGTCGGAGTTGGCCGGGTTGTAGGTCAGGCAGCGCCGCTCGAAACACTGCAGCAGCACCTGCTGCTGGCTGCCCTTGACCGCGACGGTCGTCCAGTACGCCTCGGTGATGGGATAGCCGGTGGCGTAGAACGGGTTCTCGAAGAGCTTGTCCTGGACGAGCGAACCGTTCTGCTCGACCAGCCCGGACGAGTTCATGAAGTCCCAGAAGACCGACGCGACGGTGTGGTCGATCCCTGGCTCCTGGACGCGGTGCGCGGCGGTGACGCCATACTGGGCGAGACCGGCGGACGCGCCGGTGTGGCCGTCGGCGTCGATGGTGGCGGTGATCGCCTGGCCTTCCGGCGTCGCGCCGGCCGAGCGTAGCGCGGCGAGCTCGGCGTAGCTTGGGCCGTTGTTCGCGCTCGGGTCACCGGCGACGTGGATCTGGGCCGGGTCGCGCTGCTGGAACGCGTCGTTGCCGACCTGCATCCTGCCGCTCATCAGCTCGACGACCAGCAGGCCGTTGGTGACGTGCCACGGGCTGTTGGCGGCGACTGCTGCGTCGGTCGTCATCTCCATGCGGCTCTTGTCGAAGTACTGGACGGTCCGCTTGCCGCCGGCCGCCTCGGCGTAGTCCTCCTGCATCGCCGCGGTGAACGCCGCCGGACCCCACATCCAGGTCCGGCTGACGGCTCCGCTGGCGACCGGCTGGTCGGTCCTGGCCCATGTGCGCTGGAAGGCGTCGTTCGCCGGTTGCTCGGCCGATGCCTGGAGTTGGGCGAACGCGACGAGGACCAGCAGCGCCGCGAGCGCGACGGCCGGCACGCGCATGGCTCGTGTCAGCATGAGTATCCCCCTCCATACTCCGCGCTGCTGCCGGCAACGCGATTCGTGGACGGGGGAACCCTGCCACACGACCGGCGGAGCGACCAACGATCCGCCGGTCGTGTGACGCTATTGAGACGGTCGCGCTCAGAGCGTGATCAGGGCCAGGGCGCGCGCGAAACGCTCATCGTCCCGTCGAAAGCTGTCCGGGTTCGTCCCGCGGCTCAGCGCGAACCAGTAGGCCAGGAAGTGGAGTGGCACGAGCGTCGTTAGCGCCGAGAATGGCTCGGCGATCTCCGGGACGACGACCCAGCCGGCCGCGCCATCGCGCAGCGCCGCGGGCGTCCCGTCGCTGATGACGATGAGATCGAGGCCGACTTCCTTCGTCTCGGCAGCGAGGTCGAGCGTGCGCGCCTGGCCCACGCCAGCCGGAGCGACCAGGATCATGAGATCCTGTGGGTCGGCTGACTGGAACGGCCCGTGCCTTGATCTTGAGCGCCGCCTCCATGGCAGACACCCCGGCTGGACCGGCCCCGGCAAGCCAGATCTTGCGGCGGCCGGTATGTGCCTCGGCGAGCGAGCGGACCAGCGCCTCGGTCTCGAGCGCGCCGCGCATCGCGGCCGGCAGCTCGGTCGCCAGCAGGTCCGGGTCGAGCGTCGGCGCACCCATCCGTTGCTGGCCGATCGCGCCAGTGATCGACGCCAGGACGGCCAGTGCGGACGTGTAGGAGATCGTGTACGTAGCCGAGCCTTCCGGCGGGACGGTCGTGAACACGTGCTCCATCCCAGCGTGGCGCTCGGCGCCCTCCTCGCCGGTGACTAGCGCCAGGGTCGCGCCGGTCGCCTTGACGCGGTCGAGCGCCTCGACGCTATAGCTCTTGCGGCCGGTGTGGCTCACCACGACGACCGCGTCGCGGTCGGTCAGCTCGGGACCGTAGAGACTGAAGTCGAACGAGTGGCTGGCGATGGTCGTCAAGCCGCCGCCGAAGGCGCGCATGAAGTACTCGCCCATCAGCGCAGCGTGATACGACGTGCCGATGCCGACGATCCAGAGCCGGTCCTTGCCAGCGACCGCCGCGGCGAAGCGTTCGGCCGGCGTCCGGTTGGCGGCAACCGCGGCGGCGATCGCGTCCGGTTGGTCCAAGATATGCCGGTACATGTTGAACGGGTGGCTCGTCGGTCGTTCGGTCGTGCTCATCGAATCCTGTCCCTTTCGCCAGTCGCCGTGTTGCGGATTCCAGCATATCCTGAAGTGGTTCCGGGTAAAGCGCCACTCGGACGGAAACGAACGGAGCCACCATCTGACCACCGAGCTCAACATCCCGATCCAGGTGGACCGTCATTCGGGAGTGGCGCTGCACGAGCAGCTGGCCGCCCAGTTCCGACGGGCGATCCTCGACGGCCGGCTCGCGGCCGGGGTCCGTCTGCCCTCGACGCGCTCGCTGGCAGCGGCGACCGGGGTCTCGCGCAACGTCGCGCTGGCCAGCTACGACGAGCTGTTCGCCGAAGGGTATGTCGAGGGCCGCCACGGCTCCGGCACCTACGTCGCCCACGACCTGCCTGCCACGCC
>DAOKZM010000079.1:4691-8202 GCA_035325665.1 Thermomicrobiales bacterium
GCTTTCGGGGTGGGCAGGCCATCGCCCAGCGGGTTCCCGTCCGCGCCCTGGGGCCGGGTCGGGCAGACGGTGGCATCGGGGCGGGTGCGGGCCGGCTATGGCGACCCGGCCGAGCAGCCGCTGCTGCGCGAGGCGATTGCCGCCTATGTCCGCCGCTCGCGCGGCGTCGTCTGCGACGCGTCGGACGTCGTCGTGACATCCGGCGCGGTCCAGGCAGTCGATCTCGTCGCGCGGGCCACTCTGCGTCCCGGCGACGGTGTCGCGTTCGAGAACCCGGGCTACCCGGTTGCGCGTGCCGTCCTCGAGGCGAGCGGCGCGCGGATCGTGCCGGTCAGCGTGGACGGCGATGGCCTGCGGGTGGGCGTATTGTCGGGAGTCCAGCCGCCGCCGCTGCTGGTCTACGTGACGCCGTCGCACCAGTACCCGCTCGGCGGCCGGATGTCGCTGGCGCGTCGGATGGCGCTGCTGGAGTGGGCGCGCGAGGCCGACGGGCTGATCGTGGAGGATGACTACGACAGCGAGTACCGCTACGATGGCCCGCCGCTTCCGGCGCTGGCCGGACTCGATGAGGCCGGTCGTGTCGCCTACGTCGGTACCTTCTCGAAGCTGCTGGCGCCGTCGCTGCGCGTCGGCTATCTCGTCGGACCGGCGCCGCTGCGCGAGCGGGTCGTGCGGATGAAGCGGCTGGCCGACTATCACACCGCCTGGCCGCCGCAGCGGGCGCTGGCGGCGTTCATCGCGGATGGCCACCTCGATCGCCACGTCCGGCGCATGCGTCGTCACTACGCCGACAAGCGGGCGGCGCTCGACCTGGCGCTTCGGCCGGTCGCTGACCGCGCCGTGCTGCGCGGGCTGGAGGCCGGCCTCCACGTCTTCCTCGAGCTCGACCCATCGCTGGATGCCGAGGTCGTCCGGACGCGCGCGCTCGAGCGCGGCGTCGTCGTCTCGACGCTGGACGGCTACTCCTGCGACGGCCCGCCGCCGAACGGGCTCCTCATCGGCTACGGCGGACTGGAGATCCCGGACATCATCAGCGGCGCGGCCACGCTGCGCGAGTGCCTGGCGCGCTGATGTGTCGCCTCACGAGGTGCTGGCACAGGCCCTGCGCGTGCGCCTGGTAACAGTGGAACCTCCTCATCTCCGAACGGAGGCATCGTTGCCTGACCTGGATCACACCCTGCCTACTGGTCTGGCGCGCCTGGGGCTGCGGCCACTGAGCCGTCGTGAGTTCCTCGCGCTCTCGTCGGCCACGCTGCTCGGCGGCATCTTGGCGGCTTGCTCGAATGGCGATGACGGAGATGAGACACCGGTCGTCTCGGAGTCGCCGACAACCAGCACGGCCCCCACGCCGACGATGACCGTCGCCGCGTCGTCTAGCCCGGCCGGATCGCCAGCCGCGGACCGCTCGATCGCGATGTTCCTGGCCTTGTCATCCGCTCTGACCGGCTTCGACGAGTTGGACGACGAGGATCTGGCCAAGGTGTATCTCGCCAATCTCGGCGACGATGGCAATGCGCTGATCGACCTGTACACGAAGGTCGGCCTCGATTCTCCCGACACGGCGTTGAGCTTCGACCAGGTGATGCAGGCCGGCATCTTCGACGATGACGCATTGAGCGCGCTTGCCGACAGGATCACCGTCTACTGGTACAGCGGTAAGTACCAGCAGTCGGGCGGCGACGTAGCGGTGGCGACGTTCATCAACGCGCTCGCCTGGCCGGCGACCGGCTACCGGCTGACCGGCCCGAGCACCTGCACCGGGCAGACGGGGATCTGGGCAACCCCGCCGGCCTGACCCCGCCGCGGCTACCGCACGACAACTGGCTACCCGACCTCGCCCGGTCTGGGGCGCAACACATGAGGGAGTGCTCATGGCAGACAAGCTCGAAGCCGACGTCGTCATCGTCGGGGCCGGCGTTGCCGGGTCGCTGATCGCCTGGCAACTCGCGACGGCGGGTGTGAAGGTCGTCGTCCTCGAATCGGGGACCTGGGTCGATCGCGCCAAGGGGGTCGAGCGCTATCGTGCCGCCGTCGCCAAGGCGCCGGAGGCGCCGTACGAGGACCTCGACTGGGCGCCGCGTCCGACCGTCATCGCGCTGGATGGGTACTACGAGCAGGCCGGGGATGACTTCTTCAAGAGCACCTACGAGCGTCGCGTCGGCGGGACCACCTGGCACTGGCAGGGCACGGCGATGCGCTTCGTGCCGAATGACTTCCAGCTCAGGACGCTGTACGGGCATGGCGCCGACTGGCCGCTCTCCTATGACGACCTCGAGCCGTGGTACGTTCAGGCCGAGCAGGCGCTCGGCGTCTCGGGACAGCAGTACGACGACGACCTGATGCCGCGCAGCGCCCCGTTTCCGATGCCGCCGTTGGTGATGACCGTGCTCGACCAGAGGATCGCGGACGTCGCCACTCCGCTGGGCCACAAGGTGTTCATCAACGCCCAGGCCAAGAACTCGCAGGCGTGGGACGGTCGTCCGGCCTGTTGCGGTAATAACATCTGCGTCCCGATCTGCCCGATCGGCGCCAAGTACGACGGGGCCGTCCACGCGAAGAAGGCGCAGGACGCGGGCGCCCAGATTGTCGATTCAGCCGTCGCCTACAAGATCGAGGTCGACGCCGAGGGCAAGGTGACGACGATCCACTTCAAGAAGCCGGACGGCTCCGAGCACGAGGCGACCGGCAAGCTGTTCGTCGTCGCCGCTCATGCGATCGAGACGCCGAAGCTGCTGCTGATGTCGGCCTCCGACGCGCTGCCGAACGGCGTCGCCAACTCCAGCGACATGGTCGGCCGCAACCTGATGGACCACCCGACCCAGGTCAGCCTGGCGCTGGCGAACGATCCGGTCTGGCCCTACCGCGCGCCCGTCGAGACGTCGGGCATCGAGACCTATCGCGACGGCGACTTCCGCACGGAGCATGCGGCATTCCGGACGCCGATCGGCAACGACGGCTGGTCCTTCGGCGGGACGATCCCGATCGACCTGGCCGAGAACCTGATCACCCATGACGGGCTGCGCGGGCCGGATCTGCGCGAGCGGATCGCGTTCATGTCGCAACGCCAGGTGCGGCTCGCCGCGTTGGTCGAGCAGCTGCCGGATAAGGACAACCGGGTCACGCTGTCGAAGGACAAGAAGGACGCGCTGGGCATCCCCTACCCGCGGATCGAGTATTCGGTGGATGACTACACCTCGAAGGGGCTCGAGGAGGCGCGCAAGATGGCGGACCAGATCTTCGACGCGCTTGGCGTCTCGTTCCGCCAGCACCAGCCCGACTTCTTCGGCGCCGGCCACATCATCGGCACCCACGTCATGGGTACCGACCCGGCCACGTCGGTGACCGACCCGGACGGCCGGACGCACGACCACCCGAACCTGTTCCTGGCCGGCTGTGGGTCGTTCCCGACCAGCGCTACCGCAAACCCGACGCTCACGCTCGCCGCGCTCGTGCTGCGGACTGCCGACGTCATGAAGAAGGACCTCGGCGCCGCCTGAGCGGGGCCGAGGTC
>DAOKZM010000079.1:8252-10247 GCA_035325665.1 Thermomicrobiales bacterium
AGCTTGCGCCGTCGACGCTCGACCAGCTCGCCGGACGGCATCTTCACGTTGCGCGCCAGCCGCAGCTTCGACAGCAGCCGGATGACGATCGCCGAGAGGTCGAACTGCCGCCAGCCCATGCCGTGGTAGGCCATCGCCGGGAAGGCGTGGTGGTTGTGGTGCCAACCCTCGCCGAAGGCGAGCAGCCCGACGATCCAGTTGTTGCGGCTCATGTCCTTGATGTCGAACGGTCGGTCGCCGAAGGTATGGCAGACGGAATTGACCGCCCAGGTGACGTGGTTGACGAAGGCGATCCGCACGAAGCCACCCCAGAGCAGCCCCTCCCAACCGCCGATCAGGTACGGGATCAGGAGCCCGAGGCCGACCCAGACGAGGAATGTCCGGTCCACGAAGGAGATGATCGGATCGTCGATCAGCTTCTTCGCGTAGCGCTCGCGGTCGGCCGGCGGCACCGAGAAGAGCCAGCCGACGTGGGCGTGGAAGAAGCCGTCCAGCGGGTACTGCGGGTCGCCCTCCTGGTCGGAAAAGGCGTGGTGCTTGAGGTGGTTGGCCGCCCAGTCGATCGCCCGGCCCTGCACAGCCATCGAGCCGAGGATCAGGAAGGTCGCCTTCAGCATCGGCCCGACCTCGAAGCTGCGGTGCGTCAGCAGCCGGTGGAAGCCGATGGTGATGCCCAGGCCGGTCAGGAAGTAGAAGGCCAGGAAGAGGCCGAGCTCCGTCCAGGAGATCCATTCCTCCCAGAGCGTGTACATTGCGTAGGCCGTCGCCACGAGTGGCCCGATCACGAAGACGATCAGGATCACCTGTTTCACCCGTTCCGAGGACACCGGTCCATCCCCTCATCCATGCGGCAGGGTGTGCGGCTATTCGGCCTCACATGGCAGCCGGCGTCAGATGCGGACTGGCGGCGAGCCAGCGCGGGTCGGCGGGCCGTGATGCGTTTCACCCGATGGTGACTAGCCGATTCGTGGGACATCGCACGTCGCGCCGCGTTCGCCCCTGCACGTCGCGCCGCGGGCGGTGCGGCCCGCAGTGTATCACGCGGGGCTGGCGCGGCTTCGGCGCGGCGGCCGGGTCATCCGTCCGAGCGGAGGAACGCGAGCAGGTCCTCGATGAAGCGCTCAGGCTCCTCGCGCATCGGGTGATGCCCGACGCCGGGGTAGACGAGCATCTCGGCGTGCGGGATGCCCTTCGCCAGAAGCTGCCCGCCGCGCACCGAGATGCTCGGGTCGACCTCGCCGTGGATCACCAGCGCCGGCACGTCGATCTCCGCGAGCTGCGGGCGGACGTCGTGCGACTCGTTGATCGCGCTGGCCTGCCGCGCGTAGCCGTCGCGGGTGATGCGGTTGCCGCGTGTACGCTCGGAGAACTCGACGAGCTTTTCGGGATGACGGTCGAAGAAGCCAGGGGCGTAGGTTGCCGGCAGAGCCACCATCGACCGTTCGACCGGATCGACAATCCAGCTCTCGCGCGGCGGCGGCGGGAACGGCTGGCCGATCGCCAGCCCGGCGGCCGGTGATGTCCCGACGAGGACGAGCTTCGACACCCGCTCCGGATGCTCGGTGGCCAGGTGCAGCGCGATGAAGCCGCCCATTGAGTGCCCGACGACCGCGGCGCGGTCGATCCCCAGCGAGGACATCAGCGCCGCGACGTCGCTGGCCATGTCGGAGATCGTGTATGCCTCGTCCTCGGGATCGCTCTCGCCGCCATCGCGGTTGTCCGGGGCGATGACGCGGAACTCCGGCGCGAGCTGCTCGGCGACCGGGCGCCAGCTGGCCCGGTAGCCGCCCAGGCCGCTGACGAGGACGACCGGGCTGCCGTCGCCCGGCCACTCGTCATAATGAATCGTCCGCCCGTCGCCCATCGTCGCCGTCGCCACGCGCTCCTCATTTCGTTTGGTGCTCGCTCAGGCCCGGATCGTAGCACGCTCGCTCAACTGCCGAGCAGCTCCTTGCGGCCGATGACCTGCGCGGTGTTGCCGGCCGGATCGCGGAA
>DAOKZM010000080.1:0-2258 GCA_035325665.1 Thermomicrobiales bacterium
GACCATAGCCTTCGCCGCGTCATGATCGCCGACGTTGCACTCGATGAACGACGCCGCGCCGTCTCCTCACCGCCGGCCACGTTGACATCGGCGATGACGACCCGCGCGCCCTCCGTCGCGTAACGCAGCGCGATCGCCCGCCCGATCCCCGACGCCGCCCCGGTGACGACGGCGACCTTGTCCTGAAGCTTTCCGGCCATGCTAACCCGCTCCTCCCCAACGAGGGCGAACACGAGGTTCGCCCCTACGTATCCCTCATCCCTGCGTCATCTTCTCTCCGGCCGGAGGAAGTCCGCCAGGCCGTCGCCGATCAGGCTGAGGATGATGCCGGTGAGGACGATAGCAAGCCCCGGCAGGGCGCTGAGCCACCAAGCGGTGGTGATGTACTGCCGGCCCTCGGTGATCATGACGCCCCACTCCGGGGCCGGCGGCTTCGCGCCGAGGCCGAGGAACGACAGCGCCGCGGCCAGCAGGATGTAGAGCGCAATGTCGGCCATCGCGTAGACGACCGACGTCGTGATGACATTGGGCAGCAGGTGATGGCGCATGATCCGCCAGTCGCTACCGCCCATGGCGCGTGCCGCCTGGACATACTCCTTGTTCTTCTCGACCAGAACCTCACCGCGCACGAGCCGGGCGTAGACCACCCAGGCCACCAGCGCGACGGCGATGTACATGTTCTGCAGGCCCGGCCCGCGCACCGCGACGATCGCGATGACGAGCACGAGGAACGGAAACGCCTGGACGACATCGACCAGCCGCATGACGATCGTGTCCCACCAGCCACCGTAGAAGCCGGACACCGCGCCGAGCACCAGACCGATGATGAACGGCGAGATGACGCTGATGATTCCAACCCGCAGGTCGATCCGCGCGCCGTGGATGACGCGCGAGAAGATGTCGCGGCCGAGATTGTCGGTGCCAAACAGGTGCTCGCGGCTTGGCGACTGGAGCGCATTGGTGAAATCGAGGGCCAACGGGTCGTACGGCCCGATGACCGGACCCAGGAGGGCGACCAGCACAAGCGCGGCGAACAGCGTCAAGCCGAGCATCAGGTTGCGGTTGTGCCGCATGCGGTCCCAGGTGCTGCGCGGTTTGCGCACCGCGCCGCTCATGCCTTCGAGCGCGGCAGCCCGGCTCAGTTCAGCGGACATCGTTCACGCGCTTTCTCATCCTCCCGCGATCTGGGCACGCATATCCGTCCGGCAGGACGGCGGTCAGAACCGGACACGGGGATCCAGGAACGAATAGAGGATATCCGTCGCCAGGTTCACCAGGATCACCATGCTGGCGAAGATGAGCGTCGCCCCCTGCAACATCGCGTAGTCACGAGCGGTAATCGAGTCGATCAGCAGCGCGCCGGCCCCGGGCAGCGAGAACACCTTCTCGGTGATAACGGTGCCGCCCATTAGCCCACCGATGCTGATGCCCAGCAGCGTGACCGCCGGGATCAGTGCGTTGCGCAGGACGTGGATCGTCATGACGGTGCGCTCGGTCAGCCCCTTGGCGCGCGCCGTCTTGACGTAGTCCATATCGAGCACCTCGAGGATGCTGTTGCGCAGCGCCCGGATCAGGATCGGCGCGATCGTGAGCGAGACCGTCAACGACGGCAGGAACAGATGCCGGAGGTGGCCGAAGAACCCCTGCCCGTAGCCCGAAACCGGGAACACCCCGAGCTTCACGCTGAACAGGATGATGAACATGATCCCCATCCAGAAGGACGGCATCACCAGCGTCACCATCAGCGCCGAGCGGACGATGTTGTCGAAGATGCTGTCCTTCTTGAGCGCGGCCAGGATGCCGAGCGGGACCGAGATGAGGATGGTCAGCACCGTCGTATAGAGCACGACGGATAGCGACACCTTCAGGCGCGCGAACAGAATCTCCGACACCGGGACGTCATAGCGCGTCGAGGTCCCGAGGTCGAGCTGCGCCAGGTCGCGCACGAAGTACCAGTACTGGACGTAGAGTGGCTCGTTGAGCCCCATGCTTTCGCGCATGCGCTCGATCGCATCGTTTGTGGCACGGTCGCCCAGCATCGCGACCGCTGGGTCGCCGGGTATCGCCCTAATCAGGGCGAAGATGATGATGGTCACCCCGATGAGCACGGGGATCATCTGCACCAGCCGGCGCAGGATGTACTGTCCTCGGCTCACGCGTCGTCCTTCGATCTGTCACGCCGGCCGACCAGTCGGGGGATAGCGGCGCTGGCGTTTCCCGACTGTGCCGGCCGGGTGATATGCCACCCGCGCGCTTCT
>DAOKZM010000080.1:2268-8823 GCA_035325665.1 Thermomicrobiales bacterium
CCCTCGTCAACAACGCGTCGACGTACGGCACGACGTACAGGTAGACGAACGGAGCCTCGTCGCGATGGATCTGCTGGATCTGATAGTAGATCTGGCGACGGGCGTCGGGGTCCTGTTCGGCGCGCCCCTCGTTTGCCAGGTCGATCGCCTCCTGGCTCTGCCAGCCGGTGTGATAGTTGTTCGTCGTCTCCGGCAGAATCGCGTACGAGACGAGCTGGTCGGGGTCGATGATGTCGTTCGTCCATCCGGTGATGCGAATGGCGAAGTTCTCGTCGCGGTTGTTCTGTGCCAGGACGGTCGCTTCCAACGGCAGGATGTTCACCGTGACGCCGATCTGCGACCACATCGCCTGGACCGCCGTCGCGATCGCCGACTGCTGGTCGTTGCCGGATCGAATCTGAATCTCGACCTCGAAGCCGTCCGGCGCCTTCGATTGCGCGAGCTCCTCACGGGCCTTGTCGAGATCGAACGGGTATCCCTCCTGGTCCGCGTTCCAGAAGAGCGCGCCGTTCGGCATGAAGGAGTTGGAGACCTCCGCGTTGCCGAACAGGATGGTATCAATGATCGCTTGCTTGTCGGTGGCGTAGTTCAACGCCCGGCGGACGTGGACATCGTCGAGCGGTTCGTGCTGGGTCTGCAAGACCAGGAAGTTGTTGTAGGTGGACAGCGAGCGGATCACCTGGATGTTCGGATCGGCGTCGAGCTCTTCGACGCGATTGAACGGCACGTCGCCTTGTCCGATGATGCCGTCCACCTCGCCACCCTGGAGCTGCAGAATCTGGGCGTTGACGTCCGGCACGACGGTATAGGTGATCTGGTCGAGGAGTGGCAGCCCTTCCTCCCAGTAGTTCTCGTTCTTGACAAGCGTCATCGACTCGGCCTTGCGCCACTCCTGCAGCGCGAACGGACCGGTGCCCATGCACTGGTCTACCAACCCCTCGACCCCGACCTCGTCGGCAAACGCCTTTGATACGACGCTGGAGTTGAACATCGAGATGTCCGACAGGAACGGAGACCAGGGTTCGGTAAGGGTGATCTGGACCGTCGTGTCGTCGGGAGTGTCAACCGAGGCCACCTGAGCGAGCGAGAACGTCCACGGGCTATCTTCGGTGTCCCGGGCTCGCTCGATCGACCACTTGATGTCGTCGACGGTCATGTCGGTGCCGTTGGAAAACTTGACGCCTTCACGGATGGTGAATGTGTAGGTCATCCCGTCGTCGGAGATGTCCCACTCGGTCGCCAGGCCCGGCAGGAGCGCGGTGCCGTTGGTGTCGATCCGGATGAGCTGGTCGTAGATGCTCATGAACACCCAGATGTTGATGTTCCCGTCCTGCATCACCGGGTCGAGGTTCTCCGAGTCGACCTGGCGCGAGACGGTGATCGCTCCACCCGCCGCGCCGGTCGGCGCGACGGCAGTCGGCGACGAGCCGGCCGCAGGACTCGCGCCGGCCGTGGGAGTGATGTTCTGCTGGATGGTGACCCCCTGCGTCGCAGTGGGTTCGGCGCCCGGCGCCGCGGTCGTCGGCGTCGCGGCCGTGGTCTCGGGCGTATCCTCATCGTCATCGCCGCCGCAGGCCGCCAGCACCGCGCCGATGACCGGAGCGCTGAACCCGAGAGCGGCGGCCCGCTTGACGAAGTCGCGCCGGCTCAGGTGGCCGGCCTGGAGGTGAGCGGTGAGTGAGTCGAGCCATCGTTGATTCATGTCGCGATCCCCCTTCTGGAAGCATCATGTCGCAACCGGGATACACACTCCTACGTTCCGGCTCGCCGTCCGGACGTTCCGGCCGTGGCGTGCCTCATACCCTCCCCTCGTCCATCCCGCCAGCGCCGTTGCGCTGGCCGGGGACGCCGTCCGTCGCCGCCATCCGCACATGCGGCCCGGCATGACGCCGGGCCTCCCGCAGTAGCGCGTCCCAATGGAACGCCAGCTTCTCGACCGACAGGATCACCGATGTCTCGACCCCGGTGATGCCCGGAATCGTCGCCAGCCGGTCGCGGATGAACTCGTGCAGGTGGGTCGACGATACGAAGTACGCCTCGGCGACGAGGTCATACGGCCCGGTCGTCACTGCCAGCCAGCGCACCTCGGTCAGCCGGGCGACCGCATCGATGACTGACTCGTAGTTGGCGAGCTCGACCCGCAGGTTGAGATGGACATGGATGCTCAGCCCGAGCCGCTCCGAGTTCGCATACGGGGCGATCCGGATGACGTCGTCGCGGATCAGCGCATCTAGCCGGCGCTGGACGGTCGACTTCGGGATGTCCAGCTCGCGCGAGATCTCAGCGACATGCTTGCGGCCGTCGGTCTGCAACGCGCCGAGGATCCGCAGGTCGAGCTCATCGACAATGTGCATGCCGCCTATCGCGCCAGCCGGTTCCATCCCGCCACCGTTCTGTGCCTGCTGGTTGTCCATTGTGCGACGAATCGTACGTTGTGTGGGCGAATGTGTCAACCTCGGACGAATCACGGGAGAATCGCCATCTCGCAACGGGATTTGCTGTTGAGCGCGAGTCTTCGGCCAGGCGAGCCTACGAGACGCTACGGGCTAGGTAGTAGCTCGCCAGGAATGTCCGGTAGGCCTGCAACGCGTCCGGCGCGGTGAAGCGGATCGTGCGGTCGCCGGTGCGTTCGACGGTCGGGATCAGCGCCGAGACATCCGCCTCGGGCGAGTAGTAGAAGTCGATCTCGATCTCGACCGGCGTGTCGACCTTCAACGGCTCGAACTCGCCGGCCTTGAGGCGCTCGACCGCCTCCTTCGCGCCCTCGCGGATCATCCGGCGGGCTTCTTCGGGATGGACCGAGTCGCCGGCCAGCCGCGAGATGCCGCGCTTGACCGAGACGCCGACGTGAGCGCCGAGAAGCGTCTCGGCGTCACGGATCGCCGCGTCGTCGCCGGTGACGAGCGCGACCGGAACGCCGTAGTGGCCGGCGACTGACGCCGAGAGCCCCGTCTCGCTGAACACCTGGCCGTTGTAGCGCAGCTCGTAGGGGGGGAAGGCGTGGTTGAGGACGCCGTCCCGCACGCCGGCCGGGGCGTGGTAGCCGACGAGGAAGACGGCGTCGAACGTCTCATCCAGCCCCTCGACCATGAACAGGTGCTTCACCCGCCCCTGGATCAGGCGTGCCTTCGGGTGGAGCTCCAGCGGCACGAGATTGCGCATCTGCGCGTGGCTGTCGTTGACGACGATCTCGGTCGCGCCCGCCTCGATCGCGCCCTCGATCGCCGCGTTGGCCTCGGCGGTCATCAGCCGCCGGCCCATCTCGTACTCGGCGCCTCCGGCCATGTTGCCCTGCTCGCGGGCGACGATTCCCGCGCAGCCCTCGATATCGACCGACATGTAGATCTTCATCTGTCGCTCCCTCCTGCTCCTCATTATCATGCTGCGGCATCATACGCGCAGGACGAGCGGCCGGGACGATGGGAGGGATGATGGACGACGACGAGCAGCGGCTGACGCACTTCGACGCGGCCGGCCGTGCGCGGATGGTGGACGTCGGCGACAAGGCCGAGACGCACCGCGTCGCGGTCGCCCGCGGCCGGGTCGTGATGCAGCCCGAGACGCTGCGGCTGATCGTCGAGGGACGCGCCAGCAAGGGGGACGTCCTCGGGGTCGCCCAGGTCGCGGCGATCATGGGCGCCAAGCGCACTGCCGACCTGGTGCCGATGTGCCACCCGTTGCCGATCACGGCGGTAGACGTCCCGCTGACGCCGGACGAGGCCGGCCCGGCGGTCGAGATCGAGGCGCGGGTCGAGACGCGCGGCAAGACCGGCGTCGAGATGGAGGCGCTCACCGCCGTCACCGTCGCGGCGCTGACCGTCTACGACATGGTCAAGGCGGTCGACCGCGGGATGCGGATCGAGGGCATCCGCCTGGCGCACAAGCGCGGCGGCCGCAGCGGCGAGTGGAACGCGCCGGGGTAGACTGGTGCGGGCGCGAGCGTCCGCGGATAGACGACAGCGTGGAGCGGCAGCATATTCCGCCTCCTGTCATCCTGAGGCCGCAGCCGAAGGATCCGTCTCTCCTCGCCGAAATGCGGCTCCTGGGCGAGGGTCTGCGCGGTTGCGGCTGCCGTTTTCGACGCCGCGTGATCTGAAACGTGGAGGACCGGATCCTTCGCTGCGCTCAGGATGACAGGACAAGGGACTGGCTGCCGCGCTGACGGACGTATCTCTCGCGTCGCAGTCGAGTCGCCTGAATTGAGGTGTCGGTGTTTCCGAGGTTGACCTGCGCGCGCTACGTCGTCCCGTTGCGGGAGGGCGGGTCGCTGCCGGCGGTCGTCGATACGGTCGAGGACGGGCAGTACGTCGTCAAGCTGCGCGGGGCGGGACAGGGGGAGCGGGCGCTGATCGCCGAGGCGATCGTCGCCGGGCTGGCGCCCGCCGCCGGGCTGCCCGTGCCGGACGCGGCGATTCTCGAGCTGGGCGAGGGATTCGGCAAAGGGGAGCCGGACCCGGAGATCCAGGATGTCCTGCGCTGGAGCGTCGGCCTCAACTTCGGCCTGCGCTGGCTGCCGGGGGCGCTGCCGTTCGACCCGACCGTCGAAGGAGACGTCTCGCCGGAGTTGGCGGCCGAGATCGTCTGGTTCGACGCCTGGCTGACGAACATCGATCGGACGCCGCGCAACCCGAACCTGCTGGTCTGGCAAGGCCAGCTCTGGATGATCGACCACGGGGCCGCGCTCTACATCCATCACAGTTGGGCCGGCTGGGAGGATCGAGTGCAGTCGGCGTTCCCACAGATCAAGGACCACATCCTCCTGCCGCTGTCTGGCGATCTGCGCGCCGCCGACGAGCGGATGCGACCGCGGTTCATGCCAGCGGTGCTTCGGTCGGTGGTCGATTCGGTCCCGGACGAGTGGCTGGCCGGCGACGCTCAGTTCCCGACCGTGGAGGCGCACCGCGAGCGCTACGTCACCTATCTCGACGCGCGGTTGAACGGTCCGCGCGCCTGGCTGCAGGAGGCGATCGATGCAAAAGAGCGCGGGCCGGAGCGCTACCAGCCACGGCTCACCCACCGGGTGGTATAGCTACGCCGTCGTTCGCGTCGTCCCGCGCGTCGAGCGCGGCGAGTGCGTCAACGTCGGCATCGTCCTGTTCGCTCGCGAGCAGGGCTTCCTGGCGGCGCGCATTGAGCTGGACGCCGCGCGGCTGCGGGCGATCGACCCCGGGGCCGACCTGCCGCTGATCGAGCGCCACCTGGCGACGTTCCAGGCAATCGCCCGCGGCGACGCGGAAGCGGGAGGGACGATGGCCGAGTGGCCGCCCTCCGAGCGCTTCCACTGGCTGACCGCGCCGCGCAGCACGATCATCCAGACCTCCCCGGTCCACGTCGGGACGACCGACGACCCCGAGGCGGCGATCGAGTCGCTGCTCGACGAGCTGGTCCGCCAGCCCGATGCCGGCTGACGACCGCCGAACGACGAAGGAAGGTGTCATGACCCGTCGCTCCCCATTGCGGCCCGACCCGGCCGCGCTCTACGCCGATTGGTCGGCGATCGTCGCCGCCGAGAAGGAGCAGGTCGAGCGCCTGCGCGAGTGGCAGCAGGAGGACTACTATTCGCCCGTCGCCCGCCACTTCATGGACGACCCGCGCCGCGAGGGAGACCCGGTGCTGGAGATCCTCTTCGGCCTCGGCGGCCCCGGCACGCGCTGGCTGGATGTCGGCGCTGGCGGCGGTCGCTATGCCCTGCCGTTGGCTCTTTCCGGCCGGCCGGTCGTCGCGGTCGAGCCCAGCCCGGCGATGCGCGAGGTGCTGGAGCAGGGCATGGCCGAGTACGGGATCACGGACATCGAGATCCTCCCCGAGCGCTGGCCGGCCGCGGCCGAGGGGGTGGAGGTCGATGCCGCGCTGATGGCGCACGTCGGCTACGACCTGCCCGACATCGGCGGGTTCCTCGACGCGTTCGAGGGGGCTTCTCGACAGTGGTGCTGCGCGGTGACGATGGACCGCGCGCCCTCGGGCGGCTTCGGGAAGCTCTGGGAGACGGTCCACGGCGAGGAGCGCTACGACCTGCCGGCGATGCGCGAGCTGCTGCAGGTGCTACTGGCGCGCGGCGCGACGCCGGAGGTGCGCATCGTCGAGCGACGGCTGCGGGTGATGGACGAGGACGACCTGCGCGCCAGCGCCCGGCGGCGGCTCTGGCTGCGCGAGGGGTCGGAGAAGGACCGGAAGCTACAGGCCGAGATCGACGCGATGCTGGCGCGGGGCGAGCGCAACTGGGGCTTCCCGCAAGCGGTCGCGGTGATCGTCTGGCAGCCACCAGCCGCCGAGAGTCGATAGGAGGAGGACGCCGATGCAGATCGAACGCCGCCCCGCCGAGCTGGGACTGGTCCTGCCACCGCCCGTGCCAGTCGAGCTGCCCTTCCCGTGGGTGCGCGTCCACGGCGACCGCGCCTACGTCTCCGGCCACGGCCCGCTGCTACCGGACGGCGCGCTGGCCGGCCCGTTCGGCAAGGTCGGCGGCGACCTGACGCTGGAGGAGGGCTACCAGGCGGCGCGGCTGACGGCGCTGGCGATCCTCGGCAGTCTCCAGCGCGCGCTCGGCGACCTGGA
>DAOKZM010000080.1:8833-10126 GCA_035325665.1 Thermomicrobiales bacterium
CTGGACCGCGTGACGGCCTGGCTGAAGGTGCTCGGCATGGTCAACGTCGCGCCGAACTTCAACCAGACCCCGGCCGTCATCAACGGCTTCTCCGACCTGATCCTGGAACTCTGGGGCGAGGAGGCCGGCCAGCACGCCCGCTCCGCCGTCGGCATGGCCGCCCTCCCCTTCGACATCCCGGTCGAGATCGAGGCGGAGGTAGAGATCCGGTAGCGGTGGGAGAAAGGCCCTCACCGCTG
This sequence comes from Thermomicrobiales bacterium, assembly GCA_035325665.1. Lineage (GTDB taxonomy): Bacteria > Chloroflexota > Chloroflexia > Thermomicrobiales > CFX8 > JAMLIA01. The sequence goes on from DAOKZM010000080.1 coordinate 9,073, forward strand.
CCCAGAGGGCTCCCACCCTCTCCCAATCCTGGGCGAGGGGAGACGAGCGCGCGATCGTCTCGTAGGGACAGCGCCTCCGGCCTGTCCGCGCCCCGCAGGGCGCCACTCTCGCGTCGGTTTACGGCCCGAGGGATACCGCCGGGTGGCACGCAGCCGCATCTGTCGGGCAGCCGCTATGCCGACCTCGATGTCTACATCGGTGTCGGGGTGTACGTCGCGGCGAAGACGGTGTCGGCCAGCCACTTGCGGAACAGCTCGGTGTGGTCGGACAGCAGGCTGGTGATGACGCGCTGGAGCGCTTTGTCGTGCTCGATTCGGGCGTTCTGCTTGTCGGAGTTTCTGATCGCGTTCTGATAGGCACGGTTCGCCGCGACCTTGCTCGGAATCTCCTCGGCGATCATGTGCTGGATCTTGTCGATATCCTGCCACTCGATGTTGCCGAACTGGTCGTTGAACGTCTTGATGATGCTGCTGAGCAGCTCCATCTCCGGCTCGGGGATGTACCCACCGGCTGATGTCGGTACCGGCCCGATCTCGGCGTCCTCGTCGGCCAGGGCGATCTCCATCGCTGAGCGCACCTCAACGCGGTAACTGTCCATGTCGATCGCTTCGAGGATGCCTTTCGAGAGGTCGTCCTCCTTCGGCGCTGGCAGCTTCGGCGTCAGGAAGTTCAGGAAGATCGACAGCTTCTCCCAGCCGACGTTGGAGTAGGGCAGGATCGACGCGAGGAACTCATACGTCCGCGGGAACGCCTTCGCCTTGGCCTTGAAGTCGACCTGGCCGTCCTCGTCCAGCTCCTCGTTATAGGTCGCCACGCAGGCATCGAGGATCGGGTCGAGCTTGTCGCGGTCCGCGCCGCCGAGGTACAGCTCGACCAGCGCGTCGACCTGCCCCTGCTCGTAGACCTGATAGCCGTCCAGGTCCGCCTTCAGGTCGTGGAGCTTGTTCGGGTCGGTCTCCTCGCTGAGGATCGTCGTGCGGTAGTACGGCTCGAACGAGGCGCGGATCATGTCGGCGTCGTTCTGGAAGTCCAGCACGAGCGTGTCGTGCTTCT
>DAOKZM010000081.1:0-9611 GCA_035325665.1 Thermomicrobiales bacterium
TCCTCAGCCACTGCGCCATCGTCGCTCGCGAGTACCGCATCCCGGCCGTCGTCGGGACGGGCATGGCGACGATGCGGCTCACCGACGGCCAGATGATCGAGGTAGACGGAAGCCGTGGCATCGTCCGGATCATCAAGAGCTAGCTCCGCCTCGGAGCAGCCGGTCGCCGAGCGCGCGGCCCTCGTGACCGCCGCGCTCGGCGCCATGCTCGCGCCGCTCAACTCGACGATGATCGTCGTCGCGCTGCCGGACATCCTCGACCGCTTCGACCGCTCGCTGGCCTGGGGGTCGTGGATCGTCCTGTCCTACCTGGTCGCGATGGCGTCGGTCCAGCCGCTCGGCGGCAGCCTCGGCGACCGCTACGGCCGGCGACGGCTGTTCCTGATCGGGCTGGCCGGCTTCTTCGTCGCGACCATCGTCGCGGCCCTCGCCTGGCGGATCGAGGTGTTGATCCTCGCCCGGACGGTCCAGGCGATCACCGGCGCGATCGCGAGCCCCAACGGCACCGCGCTGGTCCGCTCGCTGGTGCCGCCTGCGCGCCAGGGTCGGGCGTTCGGCACGATCGGCGCGATGATCGCCGTCGCGGCCGGCCTCGGTCCGCCCCTCGGCGGCATCGTCACCGACAGTCTCGGCTGGCGCTGGATCTTCGCCGCAAACGTTCTGCTGATCGCACCGGCGGTGCTGCTCGGGCTGCGTCTTCCCGCCGATGTGTCGCGCCAGGAGGGCCGCTTCGACCTGCGCGGCGCGCTGCTGCTGATGGTCAGCCTCGTCTCGCTGGCGCTGGCGCTGACCGTCTGGAAGGTGTCGTCGGTACCGGTCGCGATCGCCTTCGGCGTCATCGGCGCGACGACCGGCTGGCTTCTGCTGCGCTACGCCGGCCGCGTCGAACGGCCGGTGCTGAACCTCAACCTCTTCCGCCTGCCCGGCTATGCGCCCGCCACGCTGGCCGTCATGCTCAGCAACCTGGCGATGTACACCCTGCTGCTGTCGCTGCCCGTCTTCCTGAAGCGCGACGTCGGCTGGAGCAGCAGCCGGGTCGGCTTCCTCCTCGCCGGCCTCTCGCTGCAGATGATCGTCTTCTCGCCGATCGGCGGCTCGTTGTCCGACCGGCTCGGCCGGCGTCCGCCCGCCCTGCTCGGCACACTGCTCCAGGTGCTCGGGGTCGCGCCGTTCGTCGCGATCGCCGCCGGCTGGCCGTGGTACACGTTCCTGATGCCCCTCGTCCTGATCGGCGTCGGGCTGGGCTTGTCGTCCGCGCCGGTCCAGACGACCGCGCTGGAGGCCGCGCCCCACGGCGAGACCGGCCAGGCGGCCGGCCTGTTCTCGACCATGCGCTATCTCGGCAGCATCCTCGGCTCGGCCGGCATGGCGGCAGTCCTCACGAGCGAGACACCGGCCGTCGGAGAGTTCCGCGTGCTCTACGCCGCGCTGCTCGTGGCAGCCATCCTGGCGGTCGTCGCGGCACTGCGGCTACCGGCCCGGGCAGGACAGGAGAGCGCACCTGCCCACCCACCAGTCGTCGCCGACCGCCTCGCCCCCGCGAACTCCGGAGCACCCGCTGACGCCCAGTAACGCTCGATGGGAGAACCTTCGGGTCGGCAGCCCGCCTCGTCTCCTGTCATCACTGACTGCTCCGTCTCTCTGACCCGCGACGGCCCGCTCGTGCCGCGACACGATTGCGCGTATGATGGCCTCCACACCGACCCGCCAGGCGCCCCGGCCAGAGGCGCAGCGGCGAATGCGTTCGATGCGCCAAAGGAAACTGCATGACTGATCTCGGCCCCGTCGTCGACAACCCGACCGCCTCACGATTCGAGCTGTCGGTGGACGGCCAGATGGCGGTTGCCGAATATCAGATCGCGGGCACGATGATCGTGTTCACCCACACCGAGGTGCCGCCCTCGCTGGAGGGGCGCGGCGTCGGATCGGCGTTGGCTCGCGGCGCGCTCGATGCTGCCCGCGAGCGCGGGCTGAGCATCTTCCCGCTCTGCCCGTTCATGGAGAGCTACGTGCGCCGGCATCGCGAGTACCTGGACCTGGTCAACCCGAGCATCCGCCGCAGGCTGGAGTGAGCCAATGAGCGATCGCGAGTACCTCGGTCGTGCCTACACTGCTCCGGATATCACCGTCTACTTCGACGTCCGGCGCTGCATCCACTTCGCTGCCTGCGTTCGCGGGCTTCCGCAGGTGTTCGATCGTGACGCGCGCCCATGGATTCGGGCCGATGGAGCGCCGGCTGAGCAGATCGCCGAGATCGTGCGACGCTGCCCGACCGGCGCCCTGCACTACGAGCTGCGCGACGGGCCGGCCGAGGAACCCGACGCGACGGTGACGATCGCGCCGCAGCCCGACGGCCCGCTCTTCGTCCGCGGCGACATCGTCATCCAGGCCGGCGACCGCGAGGTCCGCGGCGCCCGCGCCGCGCTGTGCCGTTGCGGGCAATCCGGCAACAAGCCGTTCTGCGACGGCACCCACGCCAAGGTCGGCTGGCGCAGCGGCGACGCCGAGGCGTCCGGCTGAGCCATACCCGGCGATATCCGTCGGACTGCCAGCGCAGGTTCCGTCAGTATTCGTTTCCGTGGTTCGAGAGGGAGGGCCGGCGGTGGCCACACCGATCAGGGGGCTCGGCGAGATCGCGTTACAAGTAAACGACATGGACGCGATGGTCGACTTCTACGAGCGCGTCGTCGGCCTGGAACTGCTCCGGCGCTTCCCGGGTGACGGGCCGGCATTCTTCCGCGTCGCCGACGGCGTCGGCGGCCACACCCAGGTGCTCGCGCTCTTCGACCGCGCCACGCGGCCGGAGACGGCGCGCAACCGCCCCGGCATGCAGGCCGTGCCCACCACGCTTGCGGGCGAGACGACGCACGACTGGGTGCAGTGGCGCTCACTGTACGCCCACGATCCCGAGGGCAACGAGGTCGAGTGGGTCTGCTTCGACCCGTCGATCGAGAGAGCGGCCTGGTAGCGCCGCCACCTACGGGTACACCTCGTACCACTTGTCGATGATCCGGCGGGCGACCGGGGCTGCGGCCTTCGAGCCGGCCACGCCCTTCTCGATGAAGACGATCGTCGTCATCTTCGGCGCGTCGCTCGGCGTGTAGGCTGCAAACCAGGCGTTCGTCCCCTGGCCCTCGGCGCCGGTCTGCTCGGTGCCGGTCTTGCCCGACACGTCGTAGAGCGCGTCGCGGATGCCCTGGATCTGCTCGCCGGTAAGTGGCAGCTTGCCGATCTCCTTCACCTCGCCTTTCTGGGCGACCGAGCCGTCGAGCCGGACGATATCCAGCGTCAGGTGCGGCTGGTAGAGCGTGCCGCCGTTGGCCAGCGCCGCGTAGACGTTGGCCATCTGCAGCGGCGTCGCGACAAGGTAGCCCTGCCCGATCGCCAGGTTGACGGCGTCGCCGCGGGCCCAGAAGTCGCCGACGTTCTCCATCTTCCAGTCCGGGCTGGGGACGATGCCGGGAATCTCGTACAGCTCGGGAATGCCGGTCAGCGCGCCGAGGCCGAACGCCTTGGCCATGTTCGGCAGCAGGTTCTCGTCCTTCTCATCCAGCTCGGCGCCGAAGCGATAGAAAACAGTGTTGCACGACCGAACGATTGCCGTATGCAGATCCATCGACCCCTGGCCGCCGGGAATCCAGTCGCGCCAGACCTGGTCGGCGCCCTCCAGGCGGAACTCGCCCGGACAGTCGACGGGGCTGTTGATCGTGTAGCCGAGGTCCGCCATCCCCGCCGCGGCGGTGATCACCTTGAAGATCGAGCCGGTCGAGGTGCCGAACCCGGCGGCGCGGTTGACCAGCGGCGTCTTCTGCGGGTCGTTCAGTTGAGCCCACTGGTCATCGGTGATCCCAAGGACGAACCAGTTGGGGTCGAACGATGGCTTCGACGCCATCGCCAGCACCTCGCCGTTGTTCGGGTCGAGGACGACCGCCGCGCCGGCCTCGTCACCGATGGCGTCGTAGGTCGCCTGCTGGATGTCGAGGTCGAGCGTCAGGACGATGTCGTTGGCCGGCTGGGACTGCACCTCACCGAGCACGCGGATCGTCGTGCCGTCCTGCCGGATCAGCTTGAGCGTGCCGCCGCGCTTGCCGGCCAGCCACTCCTCGCCCCACGACTCGATGCCGGTCCTGCCGATCTGGTCGCCGGCCACATAGCCGCGCTTGGCCAGCTCCGGCAGCTCCTCGGCCGTGATCTCGCTCATGTAGCCGACGACATGAGCGGCGACCGGGCCGGCCGGGTAGACGCGTGCGGGGGACTTCTGGATCGCGACGCCCGGAATCCCGCGCAGGGTATCGACCAGCGCCGGGTCGATCGCGTCCGGCAGGTCCTTGACCGGCATGAACCAGTCGGCCTGCCCGCCCTCAATCCGCTGCTCGATCGTCTCCCGCGGCACGTCGATCGCCTGCGAGAGCCGGCCGAGCATGTCGTTCTGGTCCTGGACCTGGCCGGGGATGACCCCGACACGCGTGATCGAGCCCATCATCGCCAGCGGCCGGCCCTTGCGGTCGAGGATGCGGCCGCGCTGCGGCACGTCACTCTCCCAGCGGACGAAGCCGTCGCCGAGCTGGGAGAAGATGAGGTTCGGAGTCCAGTCCACCCCGTAGCGGCTGCCGTCGCGGACCAGCGGCAGGAGGTTGTCATCCTTGAACTCGCCAACGCGCGACGAGTCGACTGTCACCCGGACCGGGAACATCTCGTCCTCGTCCGTGCCGCCGATTGTCTCGGCGTTGACGCTGACGATCCCGGCTTCGAGCGCGATCGCCTCGTAGCGCGCGACGAAGTCGTCGCGGCTGATGCGCTGCTTCGCCTCGCCGGAGAGCAGGTCGTACATCCGGTTGTAGTCGAACCCGTTCCAGGCATCGAGGTAGGCCTTCGCCACCTCGCGCGCCGACGCCTCGGGCGGGACCTCGGTCGGCGACGCTTCGGCGGACGGCGAACCCTCGGGCGAGGCGGCCACCACCGCGTCCGCGCTCGGCGTCGCCTCCGGCGAACCGCCTGCGACGCCCGGGACGGCGGTCGGCGGCTCGTCGTCCAGGCCGGTCAGCCGCTGAGCGACGATGAATGAGCCGAAGATCAGCACACCGACGACGGCGGCGACCAGCAGCACCTTCGGCCACAGCTTGTCGCGCCGGCCGTAGGGCGAGAAGTTCTCCGACGAGCCGGTCCAATTGCCGTCCGACCCGCGCCCGCTGTGGTACGGGCGGCTCGCGCCGACGCGACGGTTCGACCCGGCGGGTCCGCCTCGCGACGGGCGCGACGAGAACGGTGACGGACCGCGGGGATCCTTTCGAGACACAGAGCCGCTCTACCTTCCGCCGCCACGCCGGTGCCGGACGTAGCGTTGAATGCCGATCTCAGCACGCATGGCCGCCGGTCTTGCTGGCGTCAGCGCTGGTTCGCATCCACAAGGTGCGTGCCACACGAATCGATGTGTACGTACTCTGTCACGCCAGTGACAGAGAGTCAAGGAACGGAGACGATCGCGCCCGCCCACGACAAGTCGCGTGGGCGGGCGCGCGTTACGGCGATACCGCCGCTAGAGCGGGAAGCGCGTGTGCCAGTGGGTGCGCGCCTGGTAGGCGCGCGCTGCCGCGAGGACGTCGTTCTCGCCCCAGGCGCGGCCGACCAGCGTCAGCGATGTCGGCAGGCCGCGCTCGCCGACGCCGTTCGGCACGGCCACCCCCGGCAGCCCGGCGACGTTGGCCGCAGCCCCGAGCGGCGAGCGGTTGCTGCGGTCGAAGTAGCGGTCGAACGGCTGGTCGATCGGGCTGGCCACCGTCGGCAACGTCGGCGCGACGAGCGCGTCGTACCAGGCCGTCAGCTCGTCCATCGCCCGGCCGATCAGCCGGCGGACGCGCAGGGCGCGGATGTAGACGTGGGCCGGCAGCGCCAGCGCCGCCAGACCGTTGACTCGGTCCTCCGGCGCGGTTAGCTCGCGGACGTCACCACTCGTCATCAACTCCTCGAACGCCGACGCCAGCTCGCCCTGGATGATGACGCTGGCGACGTCGTTGTAGGGCAGATCGGGCAGCGAGACGACCTCGACCGTGCCGATCTCCTCCAGCACCGCCAGCGACGCCTCGAAGTTCGCCCGCACCTCCGGCTGGACGCCGGCCGTCGCGTCGGAGAGTACGCCGAAGCGAAAGCCGCTGGTGCGCAGCGTCGCCGGCGGCCAGGCGTAATCGCGCTGGCTTGAGGTCGGGTCGGCCGGGTCATGGCCAGCGATGGCGTCCAGCACCAACCCGCAGTCCTCGGCGCTGCGGCACATTGGCCCGAGCTTGTCCAGCGTCCACGAGAGCGCCATCGCCCCGTGGCGCGAGACGCGCCCGTAGGTCGGCCGCAGCCCCGTAATGCCACAGAACGCCGAGGGAGTCACGATCGAGCCCCACGTCTCGGAGCCGATCGCGAAGCCGACGGCGCCGGCCGCGACCGCCGACCCCGAGCCGCTCGACGAGCCGCCCGACCAGCTGGGCGACTCCTCCGCCTGCCACGGCGTGATGCCCGGACCGGTCAGCGACGCGTTCGGCTGCTTGTAGCCCATGCCGCCGGCCAGCTCGACCATCCCCAGCTTGGCGACGAGCACCGCCCCGGCGTCGCGCAGCTTGCGGACGACGGTCGCGTCCGCGTCGAACGTCTGATCGCGGTACGGAACCGCGCCCCAGGTCGTCGGGTAGCCCTCGACGGCCAGTAGGTCCTTCGCCCCCCAGGGGATGCCGTGCAGCGGTCCGCGGTCGTAGCCGGCCGCCAGCTCGGCCTCGGCGTTGGCCGCCTCGCGCAGCGCCCGCTCCTCGGTGATCGTCACAACCGCGTTGTAGCGCCGGGCGACGCTGTCGAGCCGCTCCAGATACATCCGGGTCAGCTCGGTCGGCGTCGTCTCGCGGTTGCGCAGCAGCTTGCCCAGCTCGGCGATCGTCCGGTTGTAGATATCGCCCGCCACGTCAGCCCTCCGCTCGGTAGGGGACGAACGCGAAATCCGGCTCGTCGGCGTTGGCCAGCGGCGCCGCCCGGAGCTTCATCGCCATCGTCTGGTGCCGCTTGACGGTCTCGCGGACGATCTGCCGCGCCTCGTCGTCCAGCTCGTAGCCGATCGACGCCTCGGCGGCGCTGGCGAACGCCTCGACCAGCCGCTCGTCGGGCTGCGGCTGGCCTGCCTGATGGTCTGTGGACATCTGCGCCCCACCCTTCTCGATACAGTCGATGCCGGCAGTCTAACGCGGATTCGCAGGCTGTCGATGACCGAGGATCAGGTGCTGGAGCCCGGTTCGTCGTCGCGGAATAGCGCGGTCCAGCCGCCGCCGTAGCGCTCGTCGACCGGCCCGCGGACGAACGCCAGCAGCGCGACGGCAACCCCGCAGGCCGCGAACATCAGCGCCACGGCCGTGTCGAAGCCCAGCAGCCAGGGGAGGATGGCGAGCACGACCCCGGGAACGACGATCGCCCAGCGTACGAAGCGGGTGACGCCCGAGAGGGCGATGACCGACAGCGCGACGACGATCGGCCCGAGGATGTGGGCCAGCATGCGCTCGTCGCCGCCCAGGCCGAGGACGCCGGGAGCGGCCATGACCCACAGCCCGACCGCGACCGACGCATAGCGGGCGCGCATCAGCTCAGCCCCCAGAACGCGCGCCAGACTGACCCGCCGCGCCGCCGGACGCGGCGCAGCTCCTGGAGGCTGGCCAGCATCTCGTCCATCGCCGGCCCGATCATCAGCAGCGAGATCGCCGCCGAGGCCAGGCAGAGCGTGCACCATGCGCCGTAGAGCACAGGCTGGAAGACGACGAGCATGACGCTGACGGCACCGAGCGGGCCGACCGCCAGCCCGAATAGCACGACGATCCACGGCATCGTCTTCCAACGCCGTCGTCCCCCGATCAGCCCGGCGACGGCGTCGAGCAGGTAGCTGGCCGCGCCGAGTGCCGCGTCCGGCGCCGGCAGGGCGCGCGAGACGCCCGAGGTGAGGATCGTCCGGCTGCCGTCGCCGAAGAATGGCTCCCAGACCGACCCGATCACTTTGAGCTGGAACAGCGTGAGATAGGTCGCGATACCGAACCCGACCAGCGCCGCCAGCACGATCGGGAGGCGGTCCGACCAGGAGGACGGGTTGTAGCTCCAGCCGGGAGGCGCGGCGGACCCGGCCCGCGACGTCGTCTCGACCGTCGTCGCGAAGGTCTGCCGCGTCCCGTCCCGTGCCGTCATGCGCCTCCCCGCGTCCGCTCGTCACGGATGGTGGTCGCAAACGGGCTGCCAGCGGCGTTAGCTGGTGGGGACGCTGCTCCGCCGCGAGCCGAGCGGGTTGGTCAGCCGCACCGGCAGGACGCGCTCTCGGCGCCGCTCCGCCTCCAGGTTGCGGACACGCGCCTTCAGCAAGTCGTTCAGCGAGATCATGCCGATCACCTGCCGCGTCTCACGCTCGACGACCGGGAAGCGGGTCAGCCCCGTCTCGGCCATCCGGTAGACCACCAACCGCAGCGGCTCATCCGGATATGCGACGACCGGGTTCGGCAACAGCAGGTCCAGCACCGACTCGTGCGAGCCGTTGGCCGACTGGACCCGGTTCGACGGCACGACGCCGACCAGCTTCCCGCCGCCATCGACGACCGGGTAGAGCCGCTGGCCCAGGTGCGACTCGTTGTTCACCCGCAGCTCGCGCAGCTCCCGTAGCTCGGCCAGCGAGATGGTCTCCGACAGCACGTCCACGTCCGTCCGCATCACCTCGCGGACGAACAGGATCTCCAGCGGGTCGATCGAGTACTCGCGGCTGACGTGGTAGCCGCGGCGGCTGATCTTCTCGGTCAGGATCGAGCGCTTGAGCACCAGCACCGTCACCCCGTGGGCGATCGTCACCGCGATCAATAGCGGCAGCAGCGGGTTGATGTCGTGTGTCAGCTCCAGGGCGAAGACGACACCGGTAAACGGCGAGCGCATCGTCCCGCCCATGATCGCGCCCATCGCGATCAGTGGCCAGAACCCCGGTCCCCGGTCGGGCAGGACGTAGGCCGCCAGCCCGCCTGCCGCGCCGCCGATCATCAGCAACGGCGCCAGGACGCCGCCAGACGTGCCGGAGCCGAGCGAGATGGCCCAGATGGTCGACTTGACCAGCAGGATACCGAGGATCAGCGTCGAGGCTTTGTCGCCCCGCAGGAGCCGGTCGATCGTCCCGTAGCCGACGCCGAGCGCCTCGGGGAAGATCAGGCCGCCGATGCCGACGGCCAACCCGCCGATGGCCGGCCACCACATCCAGTGGATCGGCAGGCGGTGAAACACGGCCTCGCAGAAGGAGACCGCCGCGGGCAGCGCCAGCGAGACGATCCCGGCCAGGATGCCGATCGCGACGCATCCGCGCATGCGCGACGGGTATCAGGCTACGCGGCTTCCACTCGAACAGCAGCAGCTCGACCGCCAGCAGGACCGAGGCGACCGGCGCGGCGAACGTGGCCGACATGCCGGCCGCCGCGCCGGCCACCAGCAGCGTCTTGCGCTCGGCCGAGGTCAGCCGCAGAAACTGGGCGACGAGCGAGCCGACCGCGCCGCCGGTCATGATGATCGGCCCCTCGGCGCCGAACGGGCCGCCGGAGCCGATCGAGACGGCCGACGAGAGCGGCTTGAAAAAC
>DAOKZM010000081.1:9621-10047 GCA_035325665.1 Thermomicrobiales bacterium
ATCGTGACTCTGCAGCAGTCGATCGCGCGCGTGCTAGAGGCGGAGATGCAGCGCCTGATGCTCGCGCGCGGCAATACGGAGTTCGCGTTCCGCGTTATCGACCCGGCCCGTCCTCCGAAGAAGCGCTCCGAGCCGAAGCGCGCCATCAGGCCAACGATCAGCGAGCCGATAACCGGGATGGCCACGATCGCCAGACCCAGGTTGGAGCCGGCCGGGTCGGCCAGCGTGAACTCGATGCGGCCGTAGAAGAACAGGTTGGTGAAGAAGCCAATCAGCTTCAGCAGAAACCAGGCGACACCGGCACTGACAATACCGAGGCCGATCGCGACCGCCGCGATGAAGATGACGCGAACGGTCGTCGTGAAATCGCCAAGAGCCATCGCCCGATCGTCCGGGCCGACGCGTTGCAGGTCGTCACCCAGGACC
>DAOKZM010000082.1:0-2301 GCA_035325665.1 Thermomicrobiales bacterium
AACATCGACCCGTCGCTGCTCGGCAAGCTCTGGGATTGACGGGTGGGACGCGGGACGTGGGACGCAAGGGTGCTCGGGCATCTGGCGACCGGGCCTGTGTCGCGGCTACCTTGGTACGACAGGGAACATAATCCACGGCCCCGGTGTTACAGCAGAAGGCACGTACGGCGATTGCGCCGGCATCCTACCCACGCGTGAACAGGACGGCGCACGATGAGCATGCACCATGCTGCCTGGCGGTCGATGGTCCGATCGGGCAGCAATCTGGACGAGCGACCATTCTCGAAAGAGACGCTGAAGCGTATCGGCGCGTTCGCGCGTCCTCGTCGGTTGCGCATCGGCGTATTCGTCGCGCTCAGCGTCGTTCTCGCCGCGACTGGTGTCGCCACGCCGGTGCTGGCTGGCCGCGTCGTCGACGCGATCGTCCAGGGCAAGCCCGAGCGCACCGTCATCGTCTTGGCCAGCCTGATCGCCGGGATCGCGATCGCCGAGGGTGGCCTCAGCATTCTGAATCGGTGGCTCTCGTCAACCATCGGCGAGGGGTTGATCCTCGACCTCCGCACGGCCGTCTTCGACCACGTCCAGCGCATGCCGATCGCCTTCTTCACGCGGACCCGCACCGGCGCGCTCGTCTCGCGGCTGAATAGCGACGTGATGGGCGCCCAGCGCGCTTTCAGCGACACTCTCTCCGGCGTCGTCAGCAACGTCGTCATGCTGTTGCTGACCCTCGGGGTGATGATCCGTATCTCCTGGCAGATCACGCTGCTGGCGCTCGTCCTGCTGCCGGTCTTCGTCCTGCCGGCTCGGAAGATCGGGGCGCGGTTGGCGGCGCTGCGGCGCGAATCGGCCAACTACAACGCCGAGATGAGCACCCGGATGACCGAGCGCTTTTCGGCGCCGGGGGCGACGCTGGTCAAGCTCTACGGCCGGCCGGCTGAGGAATCGGCCGAGTTCGCCCGTCGCGCCCGGCGCGTTCGGGACATCGGCGTCCGGGCCACCATGCTCTCGGCCGTGTTCATGACCGCGCTTACGCTGGTGTCGACTCTGGCACTCGCGGTCGTCTACGGCCTGGGCGGGTTCTATGCGCTGCGCGGCCAGCTCGAGGCCGGCGCGGTCGTCACCCTCGCCCTGTTGCTGACCCGCCTCTACTCACCGCTGACGGCGTTAGCCAGCGCGCGAGTCGAGGTCATGAGCGCGATGGTCAGCTTCGAGCGCGTCTTCGAGGTGCTCGACCTCGAGCCGCTTATCAAGGAGGCTCCGGACGCGTGGTCGGTGCCGCCCGGACCGGTGTCGATCGAGTTCGACCACGTCTCGTTCAGCTACCCGCCGGCCGACAAGGTCTCGCTGGCCTCGCTCGAGGAGGTCGCCGTCCTCGATACTCGCGGCGGCGTCGAGGTGCTGCACGACATCTCGTTCCGCGCCGAGCCAGGCGCGATGGTTGCGCTGGTCGGCTCCTCGGGCGCCGGCAAGTCCACCATCGCCCAGCTCGTCCCGCGGCTGTACGACGTCGACAGCGGCGCGATCCGCCTCTCCGGCGTGGATGTCCGCGACCTGAGCTTCGACTCGATCCGCGAGACGTTCGGAATGGTGACGCAGGACGGCCACCTGTTTCACGAGTCGATCCGCTCCAACCTCGCGATCGCTCAGCCGGAGGCGACCGACGACGAACTGTGGGACGCGCTGCGCCGGGCACGGCTCGCAGATGTCATCGCCGCGCTGCCGGATGGGCTCGACACCGTCGTCGGCGAGCGCGGCTACCGGCTCTCCGGCGGCGAGCGCCAGCGGCTGACGATCGCCCGGTTGCTGCTGGCCCGCCCGCGTGTCGTCATCCTCGACGAGGCGACGGCGCACCTCGACTCGACCTCCGAGGTCGCCGTCTCGGCAGCGCTCAGTGAGGCGCTGGAGGGCAGGACGGTCCTCGTCATCGCCCACCGGCTCTCGACCGTCCGCGCCGCCGACCTCATCCTCGTCATCGAGGCCGGCCGCGTCGTCGAGCGTGGGACCCACCTCGAGCTGCTCGACACCAGCGGCCGCTACGCCGAGCTCTACCACACCCAGTTCGCCCGCGAGGAAGCCCAGGCCGCAGACTGAGATCCCTGTCGCGCCGGATTGGCACCCTCTCACGGCCGATATTGGCGGTGAAGTGGTCGCACAATGTGCCTTGACACATTAGCACAGACGTTCTATCATGACCATCTGAAACGTAGTACGTACGCGGCGGCTCGCTCCCCGAGCGCCGCATCAACGGCAACGTGAGGAGAGGCGCCCACCACCAGGGATAACTCCGTGGCACAACCGACG
>DAOKZM010000082.1:2311-10020 GCA_035325665.1 Thermomicrobiales bacterium
TCGAGCGAGCGGCGCGCCAGATCGACCGCGCTTCGCAGCGAATCGGCGGCATCGCCGACTGCGCCGGCGATCGGCGCGACCGTGGAATGCAAGGAAGCTGACCATGCGCGATGTTGGCGCAACCCAGGCGAGGCTCGACCGCAGCGGCATCCGCGAGGCGATCGTCCTCGACGACCACCAACACGACGTCATCACTGCCGAGGGGCTGGTCAAGCGCTACCGGTCGGGCAAGACCGACGTTCTGGCGCTTGACGGGCTCGACCTGACCGTCCCGGCCGGGACGGTGCTCGGCTTGCTCGGCCCGAACGGTGCCGGCAAGACGACGACGGTGCGTATCCTCGCCACGCTGCTACGTCCGGATGCTGGCTACGCGACCGTGGCCGGCTACGATGTCGTCCGCGACGCCCAGCGGCTCCGCTCGGTCATCGGTCTCTCCGGTCAGTACGCGGCGGTGGACGAGAACCTCACCGGGCGCGAGAACCTCTACCTGTTTGGCCGGCTCTACCAACTCTCGAAGCCGGACGCGAAGCGCCGGGCGGACGAGCTGCTGGAGCAGTTCGCGCTGACCGACGCCGCCGAGCGGACCGTGAAGACCTACTCCGGCGGCATGCGTCGTCGCCTCGATCTGGCCAGCGCCCTGACCGGCCGGCCACGGCTGCTCTTCCTCGATGAGCCGACGACCGGTCTCGAACCGCGCAGCCGGCTCGACCTGTGGGACGTCATCCGCGACCGTGTCCGCGACGGCACGACGATCCTGCTGACGACGCAGTACCTCGAGGAGGCCGACGCGCTGGCCCACAGCATCGCCGTCGTCGACCACGGCCGGATCATCGCCCGCGGCACCGCCGACGAGCTGAAGGCGCAGATCGGCGGCGAGCGCATCGAGGTCGTCGTCCGCCGTCGTCATGACATCCTCGCCGCCGTCGATGTCCTGACGCGCAACGGCGACGGCGACCATTCCGTCGATCCCCACACGCGCCGGATTACCGTCGCCGCCCGCGGCGGCGCCGAGCGGCTGGCCCAAGTGCTGCGCGACCTCGACGAGGTCGGCATCGCGATCGACGACATCGGCCTGCGCCGGCCGACCCTGGACGACGTCTTCCTGACCCTGACCGGCCGCGCAGCCGAGCCGTCGGCCAATGGCGCGGATGGTGACGCTGACGAGGCCGAACGGAGGAGCGCATGACTGCAACCAGCTTCCCCGCCCGGACGATAGCCGGCGGGCCGCGTCAGGCGCTGGCGGACGGCCTGGTCGTCGCCTGGCGCAACCTCAAGCGGGTGCCACGCATCCCGGAGCTGGCGATCTTCGCCATCATCCAGAACATCGTGTTCGTCCTGCTGTTCGCCTTCGTCTTCGGCGGCGCGATCCCGCTGCCCGGCGGCGGCTCGTACCGCGAGTTCCTCATGCCGGGCATCTTCGCTCAGCAGGTTGTCTTTGCCGCCGCCACGACGGCGATCGGGATGACCGACGATGTCAACCGGGGCATCCTCGACCGCTTCCGCTCGCTGCCGATGGCGCGCTCGGCCGTGCTGAGCGGCCGGGCGCTGTTTGATCTCGTCTACAATGCCGGCATCCTGGTCGTCCTGATGGTCACCGGCCTCGCCGTTGGCTGGCGGGCGCACAGCGGCGTCCCCAGCTTCCTGGCTGGCGTGGCCCTGTTGCTCGTCTTCGCCTTCGCGATGTCATGGGTCGGTATCTGGATGGGCCTGTCGCTGCGGACGGTCGAGTCGGCCCAGCAGGTCGGCTTCACCGTGATCTTCCCGCTGTCCTTCATCTCGAACGTCTTCGTGCCGCCGCAGACGCTGCCGTCGTGGCTGCGCCCGATCGCCGAGTGGAACCCGGTCAGCGCGCTGACCGCCTCGATTCGTGACCTGTGGGGCAACCCGAACCCGTTCGCCGCCGAGGGCTTCCCGGCTGAGCATCCGGTCCTGCTGACTCTGCTCTGGATCGCCGCGATCGTCGCCGTCTTCGGCCCCCTCGGCGTCCGCCGCTTCCGCTCGATGAGCCGCTAATCGGACCCCTTCCCCCGCCCCTCCCCTGCGAAGGGAGGGGAGAAGACGAACGGCAGTTGCAGCGTCCGAACCAGGACACCCCTTCTCCCCGCGGGAGAGGGGGCGGGAGCCCTCTGGGCAGCGGTGAGGTCCCCTCTCCGTTACCGCGCCGCGCGCGCCAGTGACCACCCGGTCAGCGCGACGACGGCGCCGACGAGGACAAACCCCAGCACTTCACTGCCGCGCCAGAGGTGCGCGACGAGGCCGAGCGCAACGAGCGTGACGACGAGACCGGCCGCGATCTCCCAGGCATCGCCGATGATGAAGTCGCGCAGGAAGTCCAGCAGGCGAATGACCGCCATCAGGCCACCTCCTCTGCCGTGACGAGCGTGTGTTGTCGCGTCAGTTGGCGGACCGCCAGCAAGGCGAACGCGGCGTACGCCGCCAGCAGCCAGAGGAGCGCCGCGTCACCGGCCAGCCAGTGGATGCCGAGCCCCTCGCCAGCCCAGAACGTGCCGAACGTCGTTAACAACAGCCCGACGCCGAACTTGAGGGTGTTCTCCGGGACTCGCGAGAGCGGCCGGTGGAGGATGGCGCCGGCCGTGCCAACGATGACCGCTGCGGCTATCGCTGCCAGCGCCGCCGCGCCGAGCCGTCCGCTGGCCGCGCCGGCCCTCATCACGATGAAGATGACCTCTAGCCCCTCCAAGAGCATGCCCTTGAACGCGACCGTTGCAGCGAACCAGTCGAGTGACTCGCCGGCCACCAGCGGTATGGCGGTTGCCGCACAGCCCTCGGCAGCGAAGAGCGCGTCCTCGTTGTTCAACGCCTTGAGCCCGGATGCCCTGAGGATCGCCTTGCGCAGCCATTGCAGCCCGAAGATCAGCAGCAGCGCGCCGACAATGACCTGTAACGCCGCGAGGTTGATCCAGCGCTGGAGGGCCGTGCCGAGGATCGCGGTGATCGCGGTGAGCGCGACGAGCGCCGCCGACGCGCCGGCTAGCGTCGAGCGCCAGCCACGGGTGATCCCGACCGCCAGCAGGATGGTTACGATCTCGACGACCTCGACCGCTGAGGCGAGAAACGTCGCTGCGACCGTTCCGGCCCAGCCCATGGGCGCCTCCTTCGCGATGCGTCGTCTACTGTACGCCCGTCGATGATCTACTGGAAGTGGGAAGGGGAAGTGGTCAGCCGGAAACGGGCGAGCCCGCGCGGTGGGCAGGCGCGGGCTCGTGGTGAGTGTGGAGGATCGTGGCTAGTCGGCGAGCTCCTCGCGGAGGAACTGGCCGACGCGCTGCTCGCGGATCGAGACCGCGAACTTGTGCAGGGTGTCGACGATCACCGGCAGCTCGAGGTAGTCGATCATGATCGCTACCCAGGCCAGCCAGCCCGGCAGCGCCGACCCGCCAGCGCCGGTGAACTCGGTCGTCACGAATTCGTCGGTGATCCAGAAGATGTGTAGCCACTGCGAGTTCAGGAACAGCAGGAACAGCAGTGGCTTCCAGCTGAATCCCTTACGCAACTCGTTGATGTAGATCAGCGAGACGCCGATCAGCGCCGGGATCTCGGTGTAATCGACGATCAGGATTGCGTAGTAGAGCAGCCCGCCTGGGCTGAAGAAGCTCTCGCCCGTTAGCCGCTCGGCGACGACGTCGGCCGAGAGCCAGTAGAGGTGGACGAGTTGGAGGAGGAACAGCCCCGCCGCGACCGCGACGTTGATGGTGTAGTTGTCCTCGTACCACTCGAAGAACTTATCGACGTATCGCTTCAAGGAGACCTCCGCAGCGCCCGCCCCCGCAGCTAGCCTGGCTCATGAATCCCGACGGCGCCGGTCGGCATTCGAGAATCATTCGCAACTGATAATGAGTCGCATTATACCCGCCGCTCCCGACCGGTCAACCCCGGCCGCGCTATAGTGCGCGTGTCGGAACGAGCGAGAGGGGCGCGGGCGATGGAGCGGGTCAGTTGTGCGGTGATCCCCGGAGACGGTATCGGGCCGGAGGTGGTCGCTGAAGGCGTGCGGGTGCTGCGGGCGGCGGCCGAGCTGGATGGTGGGCTGGCGTTCGACTTCACCGAGTTCCCCTGGGGCTGCGAGTATTTCGCGCGCCACCGCGAGATGATGCCAACCGACGGGCTCGACACGCTGGCCGGGTTCGAGACGATCTTCCTCGGCGCGGTCGGCTACCCTGGCGTGCCGGACCACGTCTCGCTCTGGGGGCTGCTGATCCCGATCCGCCGGACGTTCCAGCAGTACGTCAACCTGCGGCCCACCCGGCTGCTCAAGGGTGTCCGCTCGCCGCTGCGCGATCGCGAGGCCGGCAGTATCGACCTGGTCGTCGTCCGCGAGAACTCCGAGGGGGAGTACTCCAACATGGGCGGCCGGCTCCACGCCGGCACGCCGGCCGAGATGGCGATCCAGAACACCGTCTTCACCCGCATGGGAGTCGAGCGGGTCGTGCGTTACGCGTTCGAGCTGGCTGGCAAGCGCAGCGGCCACCTGACCTCGGCGACGAAGTCGAACGGCATCAACATCACTATGCCCTACTGGGACGAGGTGGTCGCCGCTGTCTCCGCCGACTATCCCGGCGTGCGGGTGGACCAGTATCACATCGACGCGCTGGCGGCGTTCTTCGTCACCCGGCCGGACACGTTCGATGTCGTCGTCGGCTCCAACCTGTTCGGCGACATTCTCTCCGACCTCGCCGCGGCGGTGATGGGCGGGATCGGCATGGCGCCGGCCGCCAACCTCAACCCCGAGCGGCGCTACCCGTCGATGTTCGAGCCGGTCCACGGCTCGGCGCCGGACATCGCCGGCCGCGGCGTCGCCAACCCGATTGGCCAGATCTGGACGGCGAAGATGCTCCTCGACCACCTCGACAAGGAGGAGCTCGGCGCGGCGCTGCTCGCCAGCATCGAGGCTGTCCTCGCCCGCGGCGAGACGCTCACTCCCGACCTGGGAGGTCGCGCCACGACGACCGAGCTGGCCGACGCAATCATCGCCGAGTTCCGCTCGCGCGGGTAATCGTCCGACCGGAGGACGCATCGTGGCCGTCCTGCTGATTGTCGTCGCCGCCCTGGCGGCGATCCCGCTGTCGATCGTCTACTACCTGTGGATCGCCCGCCACGTCGCGCCGCGCGTCGCCTGGCTGCCGATCCCGGTCGGTATGACGATCGTCGCCGCCTGGGTCGCCGCGCCGTGGCTGGCGCTGCTCGCGGCGGTCTGGATCTGTGCCTGAGGAGCGCGTGCTAGACTCGCGCCGCGAGCGGTGTCATGGTCGGGATGGGAGCGCGAGATGGCTGAGCGGGGTGTCGTGCTGGTCGACGGCGGCGATCTGACGATCGAGGAGGTCGTCGCGGTCGCGCGGGGCGGCGTCCGGGTCGAGCTGGGAGACAACGCCCACCAGCGCATGCGCCACGCCCGCGCCTACATCGACGAAGCGGCGGCCGGCGAGCGGCCAGTCTACGGGGTGACAACTGGCTTCGGCGGGCTGGCCAGCATGCTGATCCCCGCCGACGCGCGAGTCGAGATGCAGCACGCCATCCTGCGCTCCCATGCCGCGGGGATGGGGCCGGCCATCGAGCCGGAGGTGATTCGCGCGTTGATCCTGCTGCGCGCCGCGACGCTGGCGAAGGGCTACTCCGGCGCCCGCCCGGTCGTCGCCGAGGGGCTGGTGAAGCTGCTCAACGCCGGGATCGTGCCATACATCCCCGCCTTCGGCTCGCTCGGCGCTAGCGGCGACCTCGCGCCGCTGGCGCACGCCTCGCTGCTGCTGATCGGCGAGGGTTGGGTCGTTGGCCAGCACGGTCAGCCAGAGCCGGCCGGGCTAGCCCTGGCCGACGCCGGGATCGAGCCGATCACGCTCGAGGCCAAGGAGGGCCTGGCGCTGATCAACAGCACCGACGGCATGCTCGGCATGCTCTCCATGGCAATCGTCGATGCGCTGCGCCTGTTCCGCACCGCCGACCTTATCGCCGCGATGACCGTCGAGGGGCTGCTCGGCACCGACCGGCCGTTCGCCGCCGACCTGCAAGCCCTCCGCCCGCATCCCGGCCAGGCGAAGAGCGCCGCGAACCTGCGCCGGATGCTGGACGGCTCGCCCCTCGTCGCCGCCCACGACGACGTGACTCACGGGGTTCAGGACGCCTACTCGTTGCGCTGCCACCCGCAGGTCATCGGCGCGGCGCGCGACACCCTCGACCACGTCACCCTCGTCGCCGAGCGCGAGCTGGCGGCGGCGGTCGATAACCCGGTGATTCTGCCGGACGGCCGGGTCGAGTCGGTCGGCAACTTCCACGGCGAGCCGCTGGCCTTCGCCTGCGACTTCCTGACCATCGCCGCCTGCGAGGTTGGCGCGATCTCCCAGCAGCGGGTGGACCGGATGCTCGACTCTAGGCGCTCCCGTGGCCTGCCGCCGTTCCTCTCGACCAACGCCGGGGTGAACTCCGGTCTGATGATCGCCCAGTACACCGCCGCCGCGCTGGTCGCCGAAAACCGGCGGCTGTCTCATCCGGCCAGCACCGACTCGATGTCCACCTCGGCCGGCCAGGAGGACCACGTCTCGCTCGGCTGGGCGTCCGCGCGCAACCTACGACAGGTGCTGGTCAATCTCGCCCGTATCCTAGCGGTCGAGGCGATGGCCGCCGGCCTGGCGATCGACCTGCGCGACCCAATTCAGCCTGGCGTCGGCTCCCGCGCCGCGCTCGACCTGCTCCGTCAGCACGTCCCCGGCCCCGGCCCCGACCGCTTCCTGGCTCCCGAGCTGGCAACGGTCACGGAGCTTCTGTCCGACGGCAGCCTGCTGGGTGCGGTCGAGGGGCGGGTGGGGACGTTCGAGTAACGGGCGCTGGCCCTCACCCCCTGCCCCCTCTCCCAATGCTGGGAGAGGGGGCAGGGGGTGAGGGCCAGCCTACTTCCGCAGCACCGCCAGCGCCTGGTCGAGGTCGTCGATCAGGTCGCGGGTGGATTCGATGCCGACCGAGAGGCGGAGCATGCCGGGGTGCTGCGCCCAGGGGGAGCCGGGGATCTCGGCCATCAGGTCCGGCGCGGTCTCCAGCCAGGCGGTCGGTGGGAAGATCAGCGACTCGACGCCACCGAGGCTGGTGGCGAGCTGGAAGATCTTCGTCTGCTCCGACACCTTCCGCGCGGCCGGCGAGCCACCCTCGACCTCGAAGGAGACCATCCCGCTGTAGCCGCCGCGCATCTGGCGCGCCGCCAGCTCGTGCCCCCTGTGGCTCGCCAGTCCCGGGTAGAGAACGCGGGTTACTCCCGGTTGGCCCTCCAGCCACTCGGCGATCGCCTGGGCGTTGGCCATGTGCTGGCGCATGCGTACCCCGAGCGTCCGGATCCCGCGGATCAGCAGCCAGCAGTCGAACGCGCTCGGCACTGCCCCCTGGTTGTACTGCCGCTCGCGGATCTGCGCGGCGAGCTCAGGCGTCCGCGAGATGACCGCGCCGCCGAGCAGGTCGCTATGCCCGCCGAGGTACTTCGTCGTCGAGTGGACGACGAGGTCGATGCCGAAGTCGATCGGGTTCTGGCAGTACGGCGAGGCGAACGTGTTGTCCACGACCGTGATCGCCCCCGACGCCCGCCCGATCTCGGTCATCGCCACCAGGTCGACGACATCCAGCAGCGGGTTGGTCGGGCTCTCGATGTAGACCATCCGGGTGTTTGGCCGGCCCGCCGCTTGGACCGCCTCGACGTCGGTGAGATCGACGAT
>DAOKZM010000083.1:0-9971 GCA_035325665.1 Thermomicrobiales bacterium
CTCCAATCCATAATCGGAGCCGGCCATATTCCGCCCCGTCATCATCATAATACCGGGATATCCGTCGAATCGGAACCACGGACGCACAGACCGGGCCATATTCTGACCGGCCGGACGACGCAAGATGGAGGAGATGACGATGTTCCACGGGCCGCGCGTCACCTTGAGGGCCATCGGCCGCGACGACCTGCCGCGCCTCTGGGCGTTCAACAACGACCTCGCCGTCGAGCTGGCCGGCGGCGGCGACCCGCCGATGCCGCAGGCGTTCGACCGGCTCGTCGCCGACTACGAGCGCGACTGGGCGACCGGCGGTCGCGACAACGCCGCGTTTGCCATCGAGGCGGACGACCAGGTGATCGGCGCCTGCCAGCTCTACCACTTCAACGAGGCGGCCCGCACCGCCGAGCTGGGGATCGCCATCGGCGACAAGCAGTACTGGGGCCGCGGCTACGGCCGCGAGGCGGTCGGGCTGCTGCTGGAGTACGGCTTCCGCTACCGCAACCTGCGCCGGATCTGGCTCTGGTGTCACGCGGCGAACGAGCGCGGGATCGGCGCCTATCGCGCCTGCGGCTTCGTCGAGGAGGGCCGGCTGCGACAGCACGTCTGGAGTGACGGCCACTACGACGACGCGGTGTACATGGGTGTGCTCCGCGAGGAGTGGACCGCACGCCAGGCCAGCGAAGGCTAGCTCGACGCCGCCAGCCGCAGCGTCTCGGCGGTTGCGCCGTCGGCCGGGAAGAACGACTCGATCGCCAGCTCCGACAGGGTGATGTCCGTCGCGGCGCCGAAGACGGTAGTCGTCGTGAAGAGCGACAACATCCCGGCCGCCGTGCGGATGCGCAGCGGGAAGACCCCCCCGCCGTGGACGACGCGCTCGCGATGGCCGCCGTCTGGGGCCGGGTAGCCGCGCAGTTCATCCAGCAAAGCGGCGAGCGTCGAATCGGCCGTCGCCTCGACCTGCTGGCGCAGGCGGGTCAGCGCGTGCTCGCGCCACTGGCCGAGATTCTCGATCCGCGGCGCGACGCCGTCGGGGTGCAGGCTCAGGCGCAGGACGTTAACCGGCGGCGCGAGCAGCTCCGCTGCGACCCCCTCCAGGAGCAGGCCGAGCGCGCGGTTGGCGGTGACGAGGTTCCAGTGGCGATCGACCCCCAGCGCCGGGTACGGCTCGTGGCCCGCCAATGACATCTCGATCGCCCGCCGCGCGGCGGTCATCTCCGGCTCGTCGAGCGCCGTCGCGGCATAGACCGGCGCGTACCCCGCCGCGGTAAGCAGCGTGTTGCGCTCGCGCAGTGGCACCTCCAGGTGCTCGGCGAGGCGCAGCAGCATCTCGCGGCTCGGCTGGGCGCGGCCGGTCTCGACGAAGCTGATGTGGCGCGCCGACACCTCGGCGTCGAGCGCCAGGTCGAGCTGGCTGCGCCGGCGCCGCTGGCGCCAGTCGCGAAGCAGGTCCCCGACGGGGCGGTTCATCGTCTGCATGCCCGCATTCTATCGCCACCCGGCCACGTGGCCATTACCTGTGAGGTAATCGATTTCCGTCCCACCCGGCCCGAGAATCGAGCCAGGTCACTCGAAGCCGCGATCATCGCGGCAGACTGGACGGAGGTCCACATGCAGGACACAGGCACGATCGTCGAGCGCTACTTCGCGGTCTGGAACGAGCCGGACGCCGGGAAGCGCCGTGCGCTGATCACCACAACGTGGAGCGAGGACGCCGACTACCGCGACCCGCGCCTGGCCGGCGACGGCCACGACGGCATCGACGCAATGGTCGCGATGGTCCACGAGTACTACCCCGGCTACCGCTTCGAGCAGGTCGGACCGATCGACAGCCACAACGACCGGCTGCGCTTCGCCTGGCGGCTGAACGGTCCCGACGGCGGGCCGCCAGCGTTCAGCGGCACCGACTTCGGTGTCCTCGGCGAGGACGGTCGGCTGCGCTCGATCACCGGGTTCTTCGACCCGGCGCCGGACGCATGATCTCAGCCAGACCTCACAAAGAAGGGAGTCAACGATGAGCGCCACCATCACCCGGTCACCGGCCAGCCGCGGCGATCTGCTCCGCAACGTCCTCGTCGCCGACGGCGTCGTAACCGGCGCGACTGCCATACTGCTAGCGGTGGGGGCCGGGCCGCTCGGTGATCCGCTCGGCCTGCCGGTCACGCTCCTGCGCGTCGCCGGGCTGACCCTGATCCCTTATGCCGCGCTGGTCCTTGGGCTGGGGCTGCGCAGCACCACGTCACGGCCCCTCGTCCGACTGCTGATCGCCGCGAACCTGCTCTGGGTCGTCGCGAGCATCGGCCTGCTGCTTACTGGCTGGGTCGACCCGACCGGCATCGGCATCGCCTTCACCCTGCTTCAGGCCGCCGCCGTCGCAGCGTTCGCCGACCTGCAGTACATGGGCCTGCGGCGGCTGGGGTAGCGTGGGCTGGATCGATGGCGAGATCACCGCGCGATGGGCGGCGGGTCGATCCTCACAGGCGTTCCGCGTTGGATCGAAATCCTTACTCGTAAGATCGTGCGGTTGCCCGGCATGGCGTTCCATGCCGGGCAGTCGGGCCAGAACGTTACTCTCTTAGCCCCCCCACCTTGACCGCAACGATCTTGGTATTCGAGATGGAGATTCCGTCTGCGCCGGAGTCGGCCTCGCAGGAGAGAGTGATCTGATCGCCAGCTGACACCGAGACGGTTCCAACGAGCGAGAAGGGATTGTCTGCCCCACCGTCATCGTCGAGAGTCACGCTCCCCAGAGACATCTCGTCCCCGGCAGCCGAGCACCTGACGCTACGAAAGTCGTCAACGTTCCTCTCCGACTCGATCGTCCCCTTGGCGACGACGAGATACGTACCCGGCGACGTTGCGATGACGAACGCATACGTCCTCGGCGTGGAATCGTCCGGAATGCCGACGCCCACGCTCGTGCCGCCTGTCAGCGTCGTGAGGGACGTGGGTCCGGCGTCCGCCTGGCACGTCCAGGCACTACCGTTCCACTTGGCGATCTGATCCGTGCTGCATCCCTGCGGCAACTGATAGGTCGGCTCCACACTGAAGGTAGATCCGCTCAGGTCGAGGCCGGTTCCCGCCTGATAGGTGCTGTTGGCGTCGTCTGCACATGTCCAACCGGCGCCGTCCCAGGCGGGCAACTGCCCGCTCGTGCACGTCTGCGGGAGCTGATAACTCGGGTCGATCGCGAGGCTAACGTCACCGTTGTCGCCGCCTCCGGTCAGGCCTGTCCCGGCGGTCACGCTCGTGATGTCGCCGCTGCTCAGGTGAATGGCCACCTGTCCCGGACCACAGGGATTCAGCGGCTGGTCGCCCTGGGCAACGGAGGTGATGGCGCCGCCCTTCGTTGCGAGACAGCCCGTGTACGTCGGCTCCGGAGACTGGTTCGCGGCGTAGACGGCTCCTGCACCAACCAACAGCACCGCCAACCCTAGCGCCGCCGTCGCGACGACTCGGGCACGCTTCGACGCGGTACCCCGCGTTCGGAGTGCCGCAACCCAACGATGGTTCATCGCTGCCCCTTTCGATTTGCGATATGCATCGAAAGACGTGCATATCACTGTGGATGCCTTTATCGATATCGTAATACGATAGAACGTGCGTCGAAAGGGGATAACACGATTCTGACAAGATGTTCACGCGTTGGCGTCGCTGCGCTCGTCCGCTGGCGCGATGGCGCCGTCAAGGGGGCGTCGCCACCGTCTCTACCTCTTGCCGCTTCAGGCGCAGACGACACGCTCCGGGCTGGTTACCGCTCGACATACGGCGCGTTCCTGCAGAGCGCGTAAAGACTGGACGCGGCGCGGCGAAGACGCTCCTGCGGCCTACGTCCCGCGACCGATCGCGTCGATGATCGCCTCAACGAGGATCGCCGCTCGCCGGCCGACCTCGGGCTCCTGCTCGCCGAGTGAGGGCCAGCCGCGTTCGGTCGCGCCGCCGGTCGCCTTGAGCAGCTCGTTGTTGGAGACGTCCTTCACCGGCAGGAACGGGACGCCGTAGATCGCCGCGACCTGGGCGATCGCGGCGGCCTCCATCTCCTCGCAGAGCGAGCCGTGCAGGTCGTGGAGCGCCCGGATCGACTCGCTGTGCTGGGTCCAGATGTCGGCCGAGGCGACGACGCCGGTGTGGACGCGCGGCGGGGCGTCGTAGCTGGGCCAGGGCGGCAGGCTGACCCGCGCCGCGCAGCGTTCGGCCAGAGCCACCAGGTCGGGCGGCGTTGGGATCGCGTCCACCTGCACCCGCGCGTCCCCGGCGACGTAGTCGAAGCCCATATAGTCGCGGGCGCCATCGGGCCGGACGATCTGGGCGGAGAAGTGGACGACGCGGTCGCCGATGACGACGTCGCCCGGCCCGAGGTCCTCGCGGTGCGCGCCAGAGCAGCCGTAGTTGAGCAGCAGGTCGGGCGGGTCGAGCAGGCAGAGTGCCGAGGTCGTCGCGGCGGCATTGACCAGGCCGATGCCGGAGACGATCAGGTCGACCGACGCCCCGGCGAGCATGGCGCGCGTCCGTCGCCAGCGGGCCAGCGGGACCTCGTCGGCCCCGACCAGCCGCTCGCGGAGGTGGGCCGCCTCCGCGTCCATTGCGCAAATGACCGCGACGCGCATGGCCCCGCTCAAAACAGCGCCAGCGCGATCGCCGCCGCGAACAGCAGGATCAGCACGGCGCAGACTGCGATGAAGAGCCAGTCGCGCTGGCGCAGGAAGGTGAGCAGCGCGGCGATGACGTAGGCCAGCGGGGTCAGCAGAAGGCCGAGCAGCCCGAGGTCGACCAGTCCGCTCGCGTCGAGCTTCACCGCCTGCCCGAGGACCCTCTCCATATGGTAGGTCGTGTCGTTGATGCCCTCACCGCGGACGAGGGCGACGAGCAGCCCGGCGACGATGACGGCGATACTGCCCCAAAAGCCGATCGCAAGGATCTGGGCGGTGCGATCGTAGAGGTGCTCGAGTTGCGGGTCCTCGACCTCGGCTGTGGGCACCTTCGAAGCGATCTGCGGGTCGGCCATCAGTAGACTCCAAACGCATCGAGGAGCATCGAGATCGCCAGGCCGGCGAGGACGAAAACGAAGATGGTGTTGAGCTGCGAGGATCGGATTCGCCGCACGACGGCGGCGCCGACGCGCGCGCCGCTGATGATACCGAGCACGGCCGGGACGGCGACGGTCGGGTCGATGAGGTCGTTCTGGTAGTAGACCAGCGCTGAGGCCGAGGCCGTCAGGCCGAACATGAACGCACTCGTGCTCGTCGCCGCCTTCATCGGCAGCCCCATGACGATCGTGTAGAGCGGGACGGTGATCGGGCCGCCGCCGATGCCGAGCATGCCCGAGGCAATGCCGGCCAGGCTGGCGACCGGCAGGCCGATGTGAAGCTTACGCGGCACGTATCGGACGACGCCGTCGATTGCCGGGTCGAAGTAGCGGCCGCCGAGCCGGTGCGGATCCTGGCTCAGGTCGATGTCGATCGTCACCGCTGGGCCCGGCGCGCGTCGCCCGCGCCGGAACATGACCGATGACACGTAGAGCAGCAGCAGGCCGAACGTGCCTTTCAGGATCGCCTCCGGCAGGTTGACCGCGAGGAACCCGCCGGCGATCGCCCCGGAGACCATCGCCACCAGCATGACCAGCGCCAGCCGGATGTTGGTGAAGCGCGCCTTGAGGTAGACCGCCGAACCGGACGCCGAGTTCGCCACGACCGCGATCGCGCTGGCGGCGATGGCGGTCTTCAGCGGCACGCCGAAGATCAGCGAGAGGATCGGCACGAGGAACACCCCGCCGCCGAGGCCCAGCATCGAGCCGAGGACGCCAGCGCCGAGCGCGACGACCGCGATCAGGATCGCTTCGATCAGTGGAAGCCACCTCTCAGCTAACCGGGCGCGTGTCCGCCAACGCCGGCGCCTCCGGAGAAGGTGTCGGGTCTGTCGGGTGTCGTGGCGTCCGGGACCACCCCATCAGGCGCTGTCCGGTCGTTCCCCACCACCGGACGCGGCCCACCGGGGGCTATGTTGCACCCGCGACCGCCGCTTG
This sequence comes from Thermomicrobiales bacterium, assembly GCA_035325665.1. GTDB lineage: Bacteria > Chloroflexota > Chloroflexia > Thermomicrobiales > CFX8 > JAMLIA01. The sequence goes on from DAOKZM010000083.1 coordinate 6,020, forward strand.
GCAACTAGTCGTCGCCCGCCGCATCGGCCGGACGCGCGAACCGGACGAGCATGGCCCGCGCGGTCGCGATCGCGACCAGGTCGTCGCGCCCCTGGCTGACGGTGGCGAAGGCGTCGGCCAGGGCCTGCTCGACCGTCTCGGCCGGCGGCACGGTCGCCGCGGGAGCCGCCTCATCGCGCGCCGGGCTGCCGACCGGGGCGACGATCAGATAGAGGAAGATCAGCATCACCAGGCTGAGGACCAGCTCGACGCTGATCGTCAGCGCATAGAGCATGAAGAAGGCGCTCATCGGACCGCCCGCTCCTCAACGAGCGCGGCGGCGTAGCGGTCCAGCGCCTCGATGGCCCGCTCGCTGGCCGGCCCCGCCCGGCCGGCGGAGACCTCGGCCATCGCGCCGCGCAGCGAGCGCAGCGTCGGGTCGAGCAGCGCCTCGCGCCGGCCTCGCGCGGCGGCGGTCCTGAAGCCGCGCCCAGCGTCATGGGCCTCCTCGCCCGGCCGGCGCAGCGCGGCGCTCTCTAGGATGTGCTTCAGCACCCAAGTCGTCATCGCGATCCGGATCAGCTCCAGGAAGATGACGATGACGAGGATGCCGACCCAGAACGTCGGCGTCAGCATATGTGTCTCCTCTCGCCGCCACCGATTGACGGCGGGGCGGCGGCGTGCCAGACTGACGAGGCCGGCGCGACAGCCCCGGCGCGACAAACGAGATCGCGGCAGCGGGTCCTCGCTGGAGCTTCCGGCGGGGTCACAAGGGGGAAGCCCGGTGAGAATCCGGCGCTGTGCCGCAACTGTAACGCGCGGAGCCCCGCGCGGAGCCAGATCACCCATCGCTGCCGTTCCAGTTCGCTTCGAGCACGAGTGAGCAGGACGGCCGGCAACCCCGAGCCCTCCACTCCCCACCCGCTCGAAGGTGGGTTTTCTGTTTTCCGGCGCCTCGTGGCGCGAAGGAGCGGAGGGATTCGTGATCTCTCGTCCGGCACGGCTGCTGCCGATCGTCCTCATTCTCGCAAGCCTCATCGTCCCGACGTCGCTCGTCACAACCGCCGCGCCGTCGCCGGCTGACGCCGCTGCGGCCATGACGGCGGCCGGCTGGCTGCGCGGCCAGATCCGCGCCGACGGCGGCTTCGCCGGGTTCGGCGACGCCAGCGACCCCGGCGCGACCGCCGACGCGATCGTCGCCCTGGCCGCTGCCGGCATCCACCCGGCGACGGTCACCTCCGGCGACAAGGCCGACCCGCTGACCTGGCTCAATACAGCCGCGGCCGGCGTCGAAGACCCCGGCGTACTGGCCAAGGTGGCACTCGCCGTCGCCGCTGCCGGCCAACCGCTGCCCGACGGCCTGATCGCCCGGATCGAGCAGAGCGTCGACGCGACGACCGGCCGCTACGGACCGAGCTTCTACGGCCACCTACTGGCGGTCATGGCGCTGGGAGCCAGCGGCGCCGACGTGCCGGACGCCGCGGTCGACGCGATCCCGGCCGCCCAGGCCGAGGACGGCTCCTGGGGCTTCACCGGCGACCCCGCCGGGGCCGGCGACTCCAACACGACGGCACTGGCGATCCAGGCGCTGGCCCGGCTCGACGCCGCGCCGGACGCCATCTCCGCCGGTCTCGACTACCTCGCGACGCTGCGCGACCCGAACGGCGCGGTGGCCTACGACGCCACCAGCCTAGCCGGGGGCGGCGACGCCAACTCGACGGCACTGGCGATCCAGGGGGTCGTCGCCGCGGGCAAGGACCCGACAGCATGGCAGGGTGGCGATCTGATCGCCGCGCTCCGGGCGTTCCAAAACCCGTCCGGCGCGTTCCAGTTCCAGCCAGCCATGCCGGACGACTCGCTGCTGGCGACCGTCCAGGCGATCCCGGCACTGCTTGGCGAGGCGCTGCCGATCCGGCCGATCAGTGCTATGAGCGCGACGGGCGCGGCCGCCGCTGTCCAGGCGCTCCCAGGCTGCGAGGTCTTCGCGGAGACGGGCCACAACGTCTGCGAGCCGTTCCGTTCCTTCTGGCATGCCCGCGGCGGGCTGGACGCGTTCGGTTACCCGATCAGCGAGATGTACATCCGCGACGGCATGCTCGTCCAGTACTTCGAGCGCGCCCGCTTCGAGTGGCACTCGGACCTGGCCGGCACCGAGTGGGAGATCCTGCTCGGGCTGCTCGGTGTGGAGGCGATCGAGGCCGAAGGCGTCGACACCGGTCCAGTCGGGCCGAGCACGGCGACGGACTGCAGCTTCGTCGAGAACACCCGCCACAACATCTGCGGCGCGATGCGCTCGTTTTGGGAGACGCACGGCGGCATCCCGATCCTCGGCTACCCGCTGACCGAGGCGAACGAGGTGTGCGACACCGGCGGCTGCGGCACCGTGCAGGTGTTCGAGCGCGCCCGCGTCGTCCTGCGGGATGGGGCGTTCGCGCGGGAACTGCTGGGCGTCGGGGCGCTGGACCGTGCGCTGGCTCGCTAGTACCGCCCGTTGGCTGGCGCTTGCGCTGGTCTTGGCCGTCGCGCTGTTGCCGGGCGGCGGCGCGACGGCGGCCGGGGCGCACAGCGCCGGGATCGTCGTGCGCCATGGCGACGGGACGCTCGTCTACGTCTGGGTATCGTTCGACGAGGAGTCGATCACCAGCGAGGAGCTACTTACCCGCTCGGGACTGGAGGCCGTCGTCACCCCGTTCGGCGGGCTCGGCACGGCGGTCTGCGCGCTCGACGGCGAGGGCTGCCCCTCCAACAACTGCTTCTGCAAGTCGTACTCCAGTCCGGCCTTCTTCTGGCACTTCTACACCCTGAGCGACGGCCGCTGGGTCGAGGAGCTGAGCGGGCCGACCGGCCACGAGGTGCGCGACGGCGACATAGACGGCTGGTCGTGGACCGCCGCCGAGCCGGGCCTGCCGGCCGTCACGCTCGATGAGATCGCGGCGCTCAACGGCGTCCGCGAAGCGCCGGCGGCGTCACCCACCAGCGCCAGCGCCGCCGCGACGCAACCCGCCGCGACCGAACCACCGGCGACCACCGAGCCGACGACCCGCGCGGGCGTCATCCCGCCGGGCGGCACGCCGGTGGCCCACACCGCCACCCCGGAGGACGAGGCCGGGACCAGTTGGCCGCTCTTCGCCGGGATGGCCGGCGTCGCGGTCGCCGTGGTCGGGCTGGTGGTCGCGCGCCGCCGGAAGCCGCAGGCGCCGTGAGCGCGGCGCGGCGCGCCGGCCTGAGCGGCGCGGGAATAGTCAATGCGGGGGCATGGCTGGCCTGGTTTGCCGGGGCGGCGCTCGTGCCGATGGTCAGCCGCAACCCGCTCTACCTTGCCCTGGCGCTGCTGGTCGTGCTGGCCGTCCACCTCTCGACCCCGCGCTCCGGCTCGCTGGCCCGCGCCTGGCGGCTGGTCCTGCTCATCGGCACGACTCTGGCGACGTTCTCGGTCGGCTTCAACCTCCTGACTGTCCACGCTGGCGACCGCGTTCTCGCCCGCCTGCCGGACGCGCTGCCAGTCGTCGGCGGGCCGCTGACCTGGAACGCGCTCGTCTACGGCGTCACCTCGGCGCTGGCGATCGCGGCGCTGCTGCTCGCCGCCGCGACGCTCAGCGCGGCGGTCCGGCAGGCCGACCTGATCCGGCTCCTCCCGGCGCGGGTGGCCGCGCTCGGCGTGGCCGGCGCCGTCGCGCTGACGCTCGTCCCGCAGACGATCGCCGCCGCCCGCGACATCTACGACGCCCAACGCGCCCGCGGACACCGCTTCCGCTCCCCGCGCGACGCCGCCAGCCTGCTAGCGCCGCTGCTCGGTGCCGGGCTGGAGCGCTCGCTCGTGCTGGCCGAGGCGCTGGAGACGCGCGGCTTCGGCGGCAGCGCGATCGCCCAGCCGCGCTCCCGCCGCCCGCCGCCGCTGGCCGGCGCGGCGGCCGGCGCGGCCGAGCCCCAGCCACTCATCCGCCTCGGACACATCCTGCCCGGGATTGCGCTG
>DAOKZM010000084.1:0-9967 GCA_035325665.1 Thermomicrobiales bacterium
CGTGTTCTGGCGCACGTTACCCATCGTGTGGGTCGCCAGCACGTAGATGCTGTTGGTCTCCGGCGCGTCCGGCTTCCAGTTGATGTCGGCCTCGTCCAGCCCGTCGGTGCAGGCCAGGATGCGCTCGACCATCTCGATCGTCTTATCTGAGAAGTCCTGCATCAGCACGCGCTCGTCCATCGGTGGTCCCTCCAGATTGCGATCGTCGACGGCGCTACCGATGCTGACCCATTGGTCATCCGGCAGCGCGTTGATGTTGGCGGTGATGCCGGGCATGTTGGCCTGGCCAACGAACTCCGGCCCGAACGCCCGCGGCACGATCTCGACCAGCTCATCCACCGTCCAGCGGTGCTCGTTCTTGATCGTGCGGATGACCTTCGGCTGCGACATCAGCGTGACGTTGTAGCCGAACGAGCCGAAGATCTGGCCGTTGACGTGGCTGGCGGCGTCGCTGGCCAGGAAGCCGACCAGTGGCGCGACGTTGTCCGGGTCCCTCTCGGTGCCGATGGCCAGCTCGCTCGGCAGCTTGCCGGTGTGGGCGACCGCCTCGACCGCCCGCGGGATCGAGTCGATCATCCGCGTCGAGCCGCTGGGCAGGATCGCGTTGGCGGTCACGCCGTAGCGGCTGAGCGAGGCGGCACAGGTCAGGGTCAGGCCGATGATGCCGGCCTTGGCAGCGGCGTAGTTGGGCTGCCCTGGCGCGCCGAAGGCGGAGTTGGAGGACATGTTGATGATCCTCCCACCTTCGCGCCGCTCACGGAAGTGGACCGATGCCCACTTCGACGTGTTGAACGTGCCCTTGAGGTGAACGGCGATCACCGCGTCCCACTCCTCGGGGCTCATGTTGAAGATCATCCGGTCGCGCAGGATGCCGGCGACGTTGACGAGGATGTCGAGCTTGCCGTAGGTGTCGATGGCCTGTTGCACCATCCCCTGCGCGGCCTCGTAGTCCGTTACGGAATCTGTGTTGGCGACCGCCTGCCCGCCGGCGTCGACAATCTCCTTCACCGTCGTCGCGGCCGGGCCGGTATCGATCCCCTGGCCGTCCAGCGACGCGCCGAGGTCATTGACGACGACCGCCGCGCCTTCGGAGGCCAGCAGGTGGGCGATGCCCCGGCCGATTCCGCGGCCTGCCCCGGTGACGAGGGCGACCTTTCCGTCGAGAACTCCCATGCTTCGTTCCTCCTCCCCTACGACGCGCTCGGCCGCTGCTGGCGGCGGGCGTCGTAGTAGAGCTGCCGCTCCCAGTACGAGACGCTGTCACCCAGCGACGTCCAGCTCGCCGGGTCCAGCTGTTGGGCCGCCGCGCCATTGACCATCCGACCGTTCGCCTCGACCGGCTCCGGCGGAGTGACGTTCGCGCCGATCGTCTTCGGGAATAGGTCGATCAGCTCCTGGACCGTCCAGCGGCGGTCGGCCTGCAGCACGCCGCCCAGCTCCCAGTGGGAGTAGAGGCTGACGGAGTAGCCGCCGACGCCGAAGAAGTGGCCGTTGATGTTCTGGGCATCGTCAGTCGCGAGGTAGGTGACCATCGGCGCGACGTTGGCCGGGTCGCCCTCGCCGCCGATGGCCAGCTCGCTCGGCAGCTTGCCCGTCTCCTCGCGCACTTTCTCGGCGCGCGGCGTCGAGTCGATCATCCGCGTCGCGGCGTAGGGCAGGATCGCGTTTGCGGTGACGCCGTAGCGGTCGAGGCTATTGGCCAGCACGGCGGTCAGGCCGAGGATGCCGTACTTGGCGGCGGCGTAGTTCGGCTGGCCGGGGCTGCCCCAAGCCGAGCTCGACGAGAAGTTGATGATCCGGCCGCCCTCGCGGCGCTCGCGAAAGTGCGCCGAGGCGTGCCGGCAGGTGTTGAACGTGCCGCGCAGGTGGACGGCAACGACTGCGTCCCACTCCGCCTCGTCCATGTTGAAGATCATCCGGTCCCGGAGGATACCGGCGACGTTAACGACGATGTCGAGCTTGCCGAAGCGGTCGATCGCCCCCTCGACCATCGCTCCGACGGCGTCGTAGTCGGTGATCGAGTCGGTGTTGGCCATCGCCTGTCCGCCGGCCGCCTCGATCTCGTCGACCACCTGCTGCGCGACCGAGGCGTCCTCGCCCTCGCCGGCCAGGCCGGCGCCGAGGTCGTTGACGACGACGCTGGCGCCCTCCTGGGCCATCAGCAGCGCGATCCCACGTCCGATCCCCCGGCCGGCGCCGGTGATCAGCGCGACCTTGCCATCAAGCCTCCCCATCAGTCCCTCCCTCGCACTTCAACCTGTCACGGACAGCCACGCGTCATCACTCGACGTGGCGGAACCGCACCGTCCGCTCCTCACGATCCCAGATGGCGAACTGCCCGATCTGCAGCGCGCCGGGGTTGAACAGATAGCGCCGCTCACGCACGACCGAGACGAGCCCGCGCCCGATGTCGAGCACGCCGCGCTCGTCGCGCGCCTGGCGGAAGTGGGTATGCCCGGTGAACGTCAGCCGGGCGCTCGGATCGTCCTCGTGCTCGTGCTCGTGCCGCTGCCTGCCAAACATCATCGCGACCGGGTCGACTTGTCCCCAGTGCTGGACGTGGGTCAGCCGGATGTCGCCGACCCTGATCTCCTCCTCGAGCGCGCTCAGTAGCGCTATCGTCTCCGGCCGCAGGTCGACCTCACCGGCCACGGCCGCCAGAGCCACCTCGCGCTCGTGGTTGCCATAGACGCCGATCACCTGCCAGCTCGTCAGCAGCTCGACGGTGGCGTCGGCCTGCTCGGCGCGGTCGAACAAGTCGCCGAGCAGGGCGATCGTCTCGACATCCTCGTGGGCGAGGATGTCCAGCGCCCGTCCGAGCATGCGCGTCGAGCCATGTACGTCGGACAGGACGCCGACCCGTCTCCCGAAGCTCAAGCTGCCCCGTTCTGCTCTCCAGCGCCGGTCGCGGCCGACGGCACGATCAGGCAATCGACGACGCACGCGCCCCGCCCCTCGTCGAAGACGAGCAGCGGGTTGATATCGATCTCGGCGACCTCGTCCCGCAGGTCGAGGCAGAGCCGCGAGAACTTCGCGATGATCCCGGCGACCGCGTCCAGGTCGGCCGGCGCCGCGCCGCGCGCCCCTTCGAGGATGGCCCGGCCTCGAAGGCGACCGAGCATCTCGCGCCCCTCGCCGGCCGTCAGCGGCGGCGCGCCGAGGACAACGTCCTTCAGAATCTCGACGAAGATGCCGCCGAGGCCAACCGCGACGGCCGGGCCGAACGTGGGGTCCTGGGTCATGCCGAGGATCACCTCGCGCCCACCCTTGACCATCTGCTGGACCAGCACGCCGCTGATCCGCGCGTCGGCGTCGTACGCCTTCGCCGCCGCGAGGATCTTCGCATACCCGTCGCGCACCGCGTCGTCGCCGTCGATGTCGAGCAGCACCCCGCCGGCCTCGGTCTTGTGGGCGATGTCCGGCGACTCGATCTTGAGCCCGACCGGGTAGCCGATCTCCCTGGCAGCGGCGACCGCCGCGTCAGCACTCGTCGCCAGTCGCTCGCCGGTGACGGGGATGTCGTAGAGCGCCAGGAGCTTCTTGGCCTCGCGCTCGACGAGCGGCTGCCAGCCTGCCGCGCGGACGATCGAGCGGGCCTGCTCGGCGACGGGCGAATCGCCCGCGTCTGCGGCCGGCGCGGTTGCTCGCTGGCGCTGGAAGTCGGCGTACCAGTTGAGCGCGCGGACCGCCCGCAGGCCGTTCTCGGCGCCCTGCAGGAACGGGATGCCGTCCCAGGTCGAAACCGGCTCGACCGGCGGAATGTCGGCGCGGTAGCCCTCCTGCATCTTCCCGGCGACGAGCGAGAGGATCAGGAAGATCTTGTCCGGGTACTTGTCGGGAATCTCCTTCATCACGCGGCCGACCGGGCTGTCGAGGTCGACGAGGTTCGGGTAGGCCTGGCCGTAGATGACGGTGTTGATGTTGGGATCCTCGGCCATCGCCTGGAGGACGCCAGCCATGATCTCCGGCTGCTGCGCAACCTGGCCGGTGGTATCGAGGGGGTTGCCGACCGTCCCATACGGCGGGATGATGTCGTGCAGCCGCTCGGCGATGTCCGGCGCCAGCTCGGGCAGGTTGACCCCGAGATCCTGGCTCAGGTCGGAGATCAGCCCGCCGGCCCCGCCGGAGACGAAGATCGTCCCGACACCGTTCGCCTTCGGCAGCTTGCGCGAGTGGAAGACCGCCAGCGTCTCGATCATCTCGTCCAGGTTGTAGACCCGGACGATGCCCTCCTTACGCATGACCGCGTCGATGACGCCGTCGGAGCCGACCAGCGAGCCGGTGTGGGCGCGGGCGGCACGCTGGCCACCCTCGGAACGCCCGATCTTCAACACGACCAGTGGCTTGCCGGCATCAGCGGCCAGCGTGGCCACCTGTTGCAGCTTCTCGGCGTCGCGGAACTGCTCGATGAAACAGCCGATGACCCGCGTCTCGTCGTCCTCGACGTAGTAGCGCATGAAGTCGGTCGCGTCGAGGTCCGCCTCGTTGCCGGTGGTGACGACGTAGGAGTAGCCGAAGCCACGGTCGGTCGGCGGGATGACGGCGCTGTAGGCGAGCAGGCCGCTCTGGAAGACGATCCCGATCGGGCCACGGTGGACGTGGGTGTAGGGACCCGACTTGGCGATCATCTTCGCCGGGGTGCTGATGATGCCGAGGCAGTTCGGCCCGACGATGCGGATGCCGGTGCGATCGGCGAAGGCGCGAAGCTCCCGCTGGCGCGCGGCGGCGTCCTCGTCGGCCTGCTCGCCGAAGCCGCTGGTGATGATGTTGACCGCCTTGACCCCGGCGCGCTCGGCCTGGCCGAGAACATCCATGACGGCTCCGCTCGGGACGACGACGATCGCCTTGTCCACCCCGCCGGGGATCGCGTCGATCGTCGGATAGCTCGGGCAGCCCATGACCTCGTCGTAGCGCGGATTCACGCCGTAGACAGCGCCCTCGTAGCCGCCCTTCAGGATCAGGCGCTGGATCGAGTTGGCGAAGCCCGGACGCTGCGACGCGCCGACGATCGCGATCGACTTCGGGTGAAAGAGCGCGTCCATCGCTTGCCGGAAGGCGACGGCCTCGCCTCCGCGTTTCGGCTTCTCGCCGATCTGTGGCGTTACCACCCCATTCTCCTCCTGTCTCCCCATCCCACTGCCGCGCGACCAGCGGCGCTACTCGAAAATATCGTCCTCGCCGTGGACGCCGATCGCCGCATGGCTCGTCTCCCAGGACAGCGCGTCCCCCTCGATGACATCGTCAACGCCGAGCTGCCTGAGCATCCAGATGATCTGGGCGCGGTGGTGCATGTTGTGGGTTACGACGTGGACGATCGCGCCACCGAAGCGCTTCTCGGTTGTCGGAGTGTCCAGCGTATCAGTAAACAGCTCGTCGAGCCGGTTCTCGTCACGGATCTTGCGGGCCAGGTCGGCGAATTCGCCGTAGGTCCGCTCGTGGGCGCGGATCATTCCGACGACCGACGTATCCAGCCCGCGGCGATCGGCCGGCCGCTCGTCGATCAGGTCGCTCCAGGTCGCGACGTTCTCGATCATGTGGGCGAACGTCGCCCGGACGCTGCCGTGGTCCATGTCGAAGGTCTGGTCGAGCTGGCCGTCGCTCAGCCGGCGCGACTGTAGCAGCAGATCCCGCGTCGTTGCGTAGTCGTGGCCGAGCAGCCGGTCGAGAATGTCCACGCGTCTCGCGCTCGCTTCCTTTAAAAGTAGGTGCGGCCAAGCGTCTCGGCGACGCAGGCCGGTTTCTCCTGGCCCTCGACCTCGACAGTAACCTCGGTCGTCATCTGGACGGCCTTGTCGCCAACCTCCTCGACAGCGAGGAGCTTGTGCCGCGAGCGGATGCGGCTGCCGACCGGCACCGGCGACGGGAAGCGGACCTTGTTCAGACCGTAGTTGACGCCCATCCTGCCGCCCAGGTCGATCTTCGTGCCGCCGCGGAGCGACCCGAGGTAGGGGATCAGCGACAGCGTCAGGTAGCCGTGGGCGATCGTGCCGCCGAAGAACGTCTGCTTAGCGCGCTCGGGGTCGACGTGGATGTACTGATGGTCGCCGGTCGCGTCGGCGAAGGCGTTGACGCGCTCCTGATCGATCTCGACCCATTCGCTAACGCCAAGCTCCTCGCCAATGAGCTCCTTGAGCTCGGCGACGGTGCGGACGACCTTGCCAGTCTCGGTCTCGCTCACGTTCGTCTCTCCTTACCCGGCGCCATCGACCGGCGCCGTCACGTCGGCGTGGATCTGCATCAGGTCACGGACCGTCTCGGCCGGCCGCCGGCCGAAGCCGCACTCGGTCGCAACGCCAAAGCGCGACACGTGACGGCTGGCGGCGCCGATTCGCCGCCGGGCCGCCTCGACTCCACCGGTCATGTGGATGAGCCCCAGATAGAGCTCCGTCTCGGGGCGCAGCTTCAGGTTGTCGAGCGGCGCGAAGTAGGCATCATCGTCGCGGTCGCGCGGCACCGGCAGGTGGAGCCACTGGATCGGCCGCGTGATACGCGCCGAGGCGGCGTTGGCGACCTCAACCAGTAGCCCGGTGTCCTCCGGCTCCTTGAAGTGCTTGTGGCCGGCGTCGCCGTAGCACAGGTGGATGCCAAGCTCGACATCGTCCGGAACCCGCCCGCAGTAGCGGACGAGGCGATCGACGACCTCCCGCGTGGCGTCATCGCGCCCGGTGAGAAACGAGGGGAAGGCGCCTTCGAGGATGCCGAACTCAACCGCGACGTCCCACTGGACGGCGAGTTGATCGTGTCGGATCGCCGCGCAGATCGCTTCGAGCTCGGCCATGAGCTGATGCTCGTAGGCCGGTTCGACGGACGCCTGGTCGTCCGGCACGACGAAGGCGGTGACCGGCGCCAGCGGCGTCGGCAGGCTGACCTGGAATCGAACATTCGCGGGCACGGTCCCGTCGGCCTTCAGCGCCGCGAACGTCCGGTAGGAGGCCAGCGCGGCGTCGGCGTAGCCCAGGTTTCCGAATCGGACATCTCCGACCACGACTCCGTCCCGGATACGGAACAGCGGCAGGGCGGTGTAGGCGTCGTCGGGCTTCGTAGCCGGCTCGAGAGCCGGCGTGGCCGCCATCACGGCGGCCTGCCAGCCGATCCAGTTCGTCCTCGTCCCCGTCTCCCCGTCGGGAATCCGGCGCAGGCGGTCGCCGAGGACATCGATGGACGTGCGGAAGACCGCCTCGCTGTCCTGGAGCGGGACGCTGCCGACGAGCAGCGCCCCGACCGGTCGATCTGTCATCGTTCCCTCCCAGTCTCGACACCGTCAGGACACGGCGTGCTGGGCCAGCGACTCCTCAAGGACCCGCTCGCGGTGGTAGACGGTGTCGCCGTACAGCGGCTCGAGGTGCTTGGCGCGCTTCCAGTACAGGTGCAGGTCATACTCCCAGGTGTAGCCGATGCCGCCGTGGACCTGGATCGCCTCGCCACAGACCCGCTTGGACGACTCGTTGAGCATCGACTTGGCGACCGAGGCGGCCAGCGCGGCGTCCGGCGCATCGGCGTCGAGCGCCCAGGCGGCGTAGTAGACAGCGGCGTGTGAGTTCTCGACTAGCTCGAGCATCTCGGCCAGCTTGTGCTTGACCGCCTGGAACTGCCCGATGAACTGCCCGAACTGCTTGCGGACCTTCGCGTAGTCGTTCGACATCTCCAGCGACTTGCGCGACGCGCCGAGCATCTCGGCCGCGGCGGCGACCGCGGCGGCGCGCAGCGTCGCCTCCAACGCGGGCGCCGCGCCGCCCTCGGCGCCGACCAGGTTCTCGGCCGGCACGCGGACGTTGTCGAAGCGCAGGGTCGCTACCTTCGAGGTCATGTCCAGCATCGTCGTCGGCTCGACCGACAGACCGGCCGCGTCGCGCGGCACGCCGACGAGCGATATCCCATCGGCGCCGGCCGAGCCGGGCGACCGGCCGGCGACGAAGACGACGTCGACGCTCTGGCCGAATGGGACGAACCGCTTGATGCCATTCAGCGCCAGGTAGCCGCCGTCACGCTCGACGGTCAACCCGATGCCGGCCGGGGTCCAGTCGATCGCGTCCTCCAGCAGCGCCAGCGTCGCCGTCAGGTCGCCGTTGGCGAGGTCGGGCAGGTAGCGCGCCTTGGCGTTGTCGTCGTCCGAGTGCATCAGCGCCGAGCCGGCCAGGATGACCGAGGCGGCGTATGGCCCGGGATAGGGGATGCGGCCCATCTCCTCGAGGATGATGGCCTGCTCGACCATGCCCAGCCCGCCACCGCCGTACGACTCCGGAAAAGGCGTGATGCCCAGCCCCATCAGTTGGGAGTAGACGGTCGTGTCGTAGCCGCGCGCGTCGTCCATCATGTCGCGGACCTGCTTGACCGGCACCTGCTCGGTCAGGAACTCGCGCACCAGGGTGCGCAGCATCACCTGGTCTTCAGTGAAGTCGAAATCCATCTAACGTCCTCCCTCACCCGCCGTCGTGCCAGCCTTCGGCTGGGCCGCGGCAATGCGGTCCGCACGGACCTCCTTCGGCAAGCCCAGGACGCGCTCGCCGATGATGTTCTTCTGGATCTCCGAGGAGCCGGCGTAGATCGTGCCGGCGCGCGACCAGACGAACGGGTACGACCATGCCCCGGCGTCGTCCTCGCCGCCCGGCAGGCCGCCGCCATCGGCGCGGAGCTCGGCCGGGAGATGGTCGAGCTGCTGGCCGTAGGGGCCGAGGATGTCGAGGATGACCTCCTGGACGCGCTTGTCCAGCTCGGAGTAGTGGAGCTTGGCGATCGACGCCTCCGGCCCGGGCCGCTGGCCCTTCTCGAGCCGGCTGAGGATGCGGAGCGAGGCGTAGCGCAACACTTCGATGTCGGCCGCGATCCCGCCCAGCTTCTGGCGGATGACCGGATGGTCGATGGCCTTTCCGCCCTCGTACTCCAGCGACTGGACGACCTCGAGCAGCCGGGCGTACTGGACCTGCAGCCGCGAGACGCGCGAGAGCGTGTTCCCGCCACGCTCGTAGCCGAGCGTCGTCTGGGCGATCTGCCAACCGGCGTTGAGCTCGCCGATCAGGTTGTCCGCCGGCACGCGGACGTCGGAGAAGAAGACCTCGGAGAACTCGCTGCTGCCGCTGATCTGCTTGAGCGGCCGCACCTCGACCCCCGGCGCGTTCATGTCAATCAGGATGCAGGAGATCCCCTGGTGCTTCGACGCGTTGCGGTCGGTCCGCGCCAGCATCAGCCCCCAGTCGGAGATGTGGGCGCCACTGTTCCAGATCTTCTGGCCGTTGATGACGAACTCGTCGCCGTCGATGTCGGCGCGGCACTGGAGCGAGGCCAGGTCCGAGCCCGAGTTCGGCTCGGAGTAGAGCTGGCACCAGATCTCCTCGCCGGTCAGGATGTTCTTGACGAACCGCTTCTTCTGCTCCTCGGTGCCGTGGTGGATGATCGTCGGGCCGACGATCGAGATGCCGAGGCCACCGACCCCAGCCGGCGCGTTGACTCGCGCCATCTCCTCGCCGACGATCGCCTGCTCCATCGGCCGCGCCTCCTGGCCGCCGTAGGCCTTCGGCCAGCCCATGCCGATGAAGCCCGCCTCGTACAGCTTGCGGTGCCAGGCGCGGCGGTCTTCGAGTGTCCGTAGCGGCTCACGCGGCAGATTCTCCTCGAACCAGGCGCGGACCGTGGCGCGGAATGCCTGATCCTCTGCGGTGTAGTTCAGGTCCACGATATGCCGATCCTCTCACGTCCAACGAGTATCGAAGCGACGTCTGACGACGGCTCCTCTCCCTCGATGTTCCTCTCGGCGGACCCCTCCGCCTGCCCTCTCCTTCGATGACCGTTGCGGCGTGCACGCTACTCGCATCCGCGTCGCGCGTCAATACGTTCGGCGGCCCAATTGGCGCATGGATCGGAGGGCCTCCAGCGCCGGAGCGCGGGCTATTGCGAGCCAGCTCGAATGCCGGGAATCGTCCTTGACAGGTGGAGGCGTGGTGGCTATACTTCCGGGGCTTCGCCACCGTGC
>DAOKZM010000085.1:0-4033 GCA_035325665.1 Thermomicrobiales bacterium
CATCGTCAACCAGTACGCGCTCTTCTCGCTGCTCTCCAGCCCGCGTCTGAGCCTCGACGCCTGGCTGCTGGGGCACCCGGAGCTGCTGCGGCGGGTCATCATCCCCGCCGGGCTGAAGTGGGAGATCCGCGACAAACTCGACCAGGCCAACATCACCGAGCGCGTGCTCTTCCCTGGTCTCGACGGGCTGAGCGCCTGGCTGCGCCGCCACTACGGCCCGCGCCACGACCTGACCCGCCAGCACGCCGAGGCGCGCGACGGCGTCCAGGGCACGTCGTTGCCGGTGCCGACCGAGCAGTAGCCGATGCGCGAGCGGCTAGTGATCGAACGGCAGCCGGTCGTCGGCTGCCGCCGCGCGGGCCGACGGGTAGCCGATCGTCAGCAGGAACGCGCCGTCCTCGACCGCGCGGACTGTGTGCGGCGCGCCCTCGGCCAGCGCGATCATCGCGCCGGTGTCCAGCATGACCTCGCCACTGCCGACCATGATCGCCATCCGCCCGCGCAAGGTCTGGATCGTGATCGGCCCCGGCGCGGTGTGCTCGTGCAGCTCGATCCCGGCACTCATCGTCACCAGGACGACCCGCAGCCGGTCGGCCTTGACCAGGATCGTCGCCCGCCGGCCACTATGCCCGCCGCCGGGCAGGAAGCGCTCGATCTCCTGATCGAGATCGAACACGGCCAGCACCGACTCATGGTCCATCCGGTCGCTCCCTCTCCCCCATCTCGTCCCGCCGATGTGCATACGGTACTCCATCTTCCGCCTTCCGTCGCCTTCCGTCCCGCGATCGTGCGAGCGGTCACAAATCGGGCGGCTGAATCGTCTCTATCATGAAGAGCGCTGGCAGGCGCGAGGAAACGAGTGAGGCAATGACGACCCAGACGACCCACGCCGCAATCTACGAACAGCACCGCTCCTACCTGTTCGGGCTGGCCTACCGCATGCTCGGGACGGCCTCCGACGCCGAGGACGTCGTCCAGGAGGCGTTCCTGCGCTGGCAGCAGTCCGGCAAGGAGCATCTACAATCGCCGAAGGCGTACCTGACGACGATCGTCTCGCGGTTGGCGATGGACACGCTGAAGTCGGCGCGGGCAAAGCGCGAGACCTACGTCGGCCAGTGGCTTCCCGAGCCGCTGCTGACCGAGACCGCCGACGACGCCGGGACGGTCGTCGCGCTGAACGAGTCGCTCTCGCTCGCCTTCCTGACGCTCCTGGAGCGGCTGAACCCGGTCGAGCGGGCCGTCTTCCTGCTCCACGACGTGTTCGGCTACTCGTTCGACGAGATCGCCGGGATCGTCGAGCGCACACCGGCCGCCTGTCGCAAGGCCGCCCAGCGCGCCCGCGAGCGCATCCACGATGACCGGCCGCGCTACGCGCCGTCACCGGAGGAGCAGGACCGGCTGACCAGCCAGTTCCTGGCCGCCTGCACGACCGGCGACGTGCCGGCCCTCGTCGAGCTGCTGGCTGAGGACGTGACGGTGTGGGGCGACGGCGGCGGAGTCGTCTCCGCCGTGGCGCAGCCGATCAGTGGGGCGACCCAGGTGGCGCGTTTCCTGGTCGGGATCGTCCGGCTGCTGCCCGAGAACGCCCTCATCCGACGCGCGACGATCAACGGCGGGCCGGCACTGATCGCGCTGGACGGCGACCGGCTGATCGGGGTCGTGTCGCTGGAGATCGACGACGGCCGCATCCGGCGCATCCGCAACGTCATCAATCCGGAGAAGCTCCACGCGGTCGAGCGCGCCCTCCGCGGGCTGTCGCAGGTCAACGGAGTTCGCTAACCTGCCGAGGAATCCTCGGCGCTAGGAAAGGAGACAACGATGTCTCGAATCGATCCGGTAACGCGTTCAGAAGCACCCATCATGCTGCGCGCGATCGACTGGTACTCGCGGCGCAAGTTCGGTCAGGAGATGCTGCAGACCGGCGTCATCGCCCATAACCCGCGCTTCCTGCTGCCGCTGGCGACGATGACGGCGTTCTCGAGCGGGAAGGCGGAGATCGCGCCGGAGATCCGGGCGCTGGCGATGCACCTCGTCGCCGAGATCAACGGCTGCGCGTGGTGCATCGACTTCGGCGCGCGGGCCGCACTGGACCAGGGCATCTCGCCCGCGAAGGTGGCGGCGGTCGGTGACTACGCCAGCAGCCCGCTCTTCGACGATGCCGAACGCGCGGCGCTGGCCTGCGCCGAGGAGATGACCCGCGAGGGCGGCCACGTCCGCGATGCGACGTTCGAGGAGCTGCGCCGGCACTTCTCCGACACGGAGATCGTCGAGCTCGTCGTGGCGATTGCCGCCGAGAATTTCTACAACCGCGTCAACGGCGCGCTGGGGATCGAGTCCCAGGGCTTCTGCGCCGTGCCGCTGGCCGCGAGCGCGGGCGCTCGCGCCTGATCCGCCGATCCGCGGCAGGCTCGTCGGCGCCAGCCTGCCGCGGATCGACACGCGGCGAGGCGCCCCGCGTCCCGCCTAGCCTCCCTCGCGCGGCTCGGGGGCGGATGGGGTCTCCCAGAGCGGGTAGGGCAGGCCGGCCAGGCGATTGATGACGATGGCCTGGAAGGTCAGCAGGACGACGGCGACCATCAGGATGGCGATCTGGTCGAGTTCGCGGAGGATGCCGAGCGAGATGATCAGCGTCGTCGCGCCGGCCGGCGGGTGCGGCGCGCGGGCCAGCACCATGACCGCGCTGGTGAGTCCGAGCGAGAGTGCCGCCGCGCCGACCCGGCCGCTGGTCACCCCGGTGGTCAGCGCCGGCCCCTCGTCGAGCAGGCCAAAGGCGAACAGGCTGAAGTAGCCGGCTGCCGCGCCGATCAGGTGGCCGATGAATGCGTTGCGCGGGCTGGCCGGCGGGGTCAGTGGCGCGTAGAAGAACAGGAACGCCGTCGGGCCGAGCGAGGGAAAGATGAACGGCTGGCCACTGATCAGCGCTGCCGTCGCCATAATCGCGATCGACAGGCAGCCGTTGACGAAGCTGAAGATCGCGAGCATCCAGCGCGCGTCGTGGCGGGTGACCATCGAGGCGAAGCGGAAGCGGACCAGCAGCCCATGAAGGATCGCCGCGAGGTGCCCGCCGATCGGCCCGTAGGCCAACCCACGGTCTTCTCCGGACGGTCTTGACGGAGCGCCGGCCGGTGGCTTCACCGTCGCCTTGCGCGGCGACCGCCGCGAGCGCCGGGGCGCCGTTCGAGTAGCCAGAGCATGACCAGCCCGCCGAGGAAGACGAGGCCGGAGAAGGCGGCGACGAGGAGCGTGTCGAGGTCCTCGTCCAACAGATAGAGGTCGAAGGCGAGCGTCAGCAGCCAGAGCTGCAGCGACATCAGCAGGATGCCCAGCGCCAGCCCGAGCATGACGACGCCGGTCTGGCCTGCGGCCGGGTGGCGGCCCTCGGAGCTGGTCGGGATGGCGAGGCGCTGGTCGTCGCGGTCGAAGCGGTCCATCAGGGCGCCTCCTCCAACGCGTAGATCACGCCGTTCTCCTGGCGGAGCGCGATCTTCGGCAGTGGACGGGTGGGAGGACCAGCGATCGGGTCGCCGGTCTCCGGCTGGAACACGCCCTCGTGGCAGGGACAATGCAGAATGCCGCGATCGGCATTCCAGTAGACGGCGCAGGAGAGATGGGTGCACTTGCCGCTGTAGGCGACGAAGCGGTCGGCCGTCAGCCGCAGGAGGATGGCGTGGTTGTCCTTCTTCGGGTACTCGAAGTAGTGGACGCCGCCGACCTCGACGTCGTCCGCGTTGACGACCGGCTGGAAGTCCACTGTCCGCCGGTCGCGGATGAACCCCAGCCCGGCCAGCCCGGCGGTCGCGGCGAAGAGGGCGCCGGAGGCCATGACCGCCCAGCGCAGCAGATGACGGCGCGACATCGCGTCGTCGGCGTCCCAGCCGAAGGGAAAGTCGACGTTCCAGCGCCCGGCGCGGTCGCGGTTGCTGAGGAGCCCGTCGTCCAGTGGCTTCATAGGACCCATGCCTCCTCCTCGGCGGCGCCGGTCAGCACCGCGTGCCCGTCCGCCTCCATCAGCAGCAGCGTCACGTCCAGGCGC
>DAOKZM010000085.1:4050-9967 GCA_035325665.1 Thermomicrobiales bacterium
GGCCGGCAGGACGTGGTAGTTCTTGGTCCGGACCGACTGCGCCCCGAAGCTGGTGACGTCCACTGCGCGGCCCTCGCGCTGGTTGACGAACTCCTCATAGTCCCCGTACCAGATCGCCTGGGTCGGGCAGGCCTGGGCGCACCAGGGTTGGAGCCCCTGGCTCGTGCGGTCGTAACAGAGGTTGCACTTCTTCATCAGCCGCGCCTCGATGTCGAACTTCGGGACCCCGAACGGGCAGGCGTAGACGCAGTTGCGGCAGCCGATGCAGCGCGACGGCTCCGCCTGCTGGACGACGCCGTCGGGCGTGATGAGGATCGCCATGACCGGGCAGACCTGGGCGCAGGGGGCGACCGGGTCCTCGCAGTGCATGCACAGCGTCGGCTGGGTCGCGACGCTCGTCCCGCGGTCGATGAAATCGACCATGATCATGCTCTCGCCCTTGTGGGTGTCGCACTCCCGGCAGGCCGCCTCACAGGCCCGGCAGCCGATGCAACGGCTGGGGTCCATGAAGATCGACTTGACGGCCATAGCGGCTCCTTTCAGTCGCGGGACGGGGGACGGGGGGCGCTGGCGGTCAACCTGGCGGTTGCCGTCCGACGGGACGACCCGCCCGCGGAGGGCGAACACGAGGTTCGCCCCTACGATTTCCGCGCCCCACGCCCCGACGCCTCAATGCGCCTTCGCCTCTTCCGCGGCGGGGGTCTTCACCTCGCCGACGGCGTAGGGGAACATCTTCGGCGCGTTGGCGGGAGTGAAGTTTTCGACGGCGCCGTCGTGAGACATGGTTGACTGGACCTCGACGCGCTCGACGGCGGCGGCGCAGGCCTTGTACTCGGGGATCTTCACCGTTGGATCCACCGCCGGGTTGGTCAGCTGGTTGGCGGCGAGGCGGTGGCCCCAGTGGTAGGGAATGAAGATCGTGTCCGGCCGGATGGTCGGCACCACCAGCGCCTTGACGTCCATCTGGGCGCGCTTGGTGCGCACGCGGACGACCTCGCCGTCCTGGATGCCGAGTCTCTCGGCGGCGCGCGGGTGAATCTCCACCCACGGCTCCGGCGCCTGGCTGTTGAGGAAGCCGAGGCGGCGGGTCTGGTTGCCGGAGAGGTAGTGGTAGACGACGCGGCCGGTCGTCAGCCGGAACGGATAGGCGTCGCCCGGCTCCTCGGCTGGCGGCTGATACGGGATGGCGAACATCCGCGCCCGGCCGTCTGGGTGGCCGAAGCGCTCGGTGAACAGCCGCGGCGTGCCGGGGTGGTCGAGCTCCGGGCAGGGCCAGAAGACCCCCTGCTGGTCCTCGATCTTGTCCCAGGTAATGCCGTAGTAGTCGGAGACGCCGCCACGCGAGGCCTCGCGCAGCTCGTCCCAGATGGCGAGGGCGCTGCGGGCGGGGAAGAGGTGGCCGCGGCCGAGCCGGTCGGCCAGCTCGTTCATGATCTCCCAGTCGCGGCGGGGCTCGCCCGGCGGGGCCTTGGCGGCGGTGGTCTTGATCACGCGGCCCTCGAGGTTCGTCGTCGTGCCCTCGTCCTCGCACCAGACGGTGCCGGGCAGGACGACATCGGCTAGCTCGGCCGTCTCGGACATGAAGAAGTCGATGACGACCAGCGGGTCGAGGTTCTCCAGCGCCCGCTGGACGACGTTCAGGTCGGGCAACGAGACCATCAGATTGGAGCAGAGGACGAGGCAGCTGCGGATCTCGCCGTCGGCCATCAGGTGGACCATCTCGGTCGCGGCGGCGCCCGGGCCCGGCAGCTCCGGCTCGGGGATGCCCCAGAAGCTGGCCATGTGCTGGCGCTCCTCGGGCACATCGACGTGGCGGTAGCCGGGGAGCTGGTTGGCCTTCTGGCCGACCTCGCGACCACCCTGGCCGTTGCCCTGGCCGGTGATCATCATCGCCCCGCCGCCGGGCTTGCCCATCTGGCCGCGAGCGAGCGCCAGGTTGATGCAGGCCAGGCAGTTGTCCACGCCGTGGGTCGAGTGCTCGATACCGCGGGCGTGCATGATCAGCGAGGGATCGGCCCGGCCGTAGAGCCGCGCGGCGGCAACGATCCGCTTGGCCGGCACGCCGCAGAGCGACTCGGCGTATTCCGGCGTGAACGGCTCGACCATCTCGACGACGTCGCCCCAGCCGTTCGTCCGCTCTCGGACGTACTCCTCGTCGACCAGCCCGTCGTGGATGATGACGCGCAACATGGCGTTGAGCAGGGCGATGTCGGCGCCAGGCTTGACCGGCAGCCAGAGATCGGCCGTGCGGGCCAGCGGGGTCTCGCGCGGGTCGACGACGATCAGGCTGGCGCCGCGGTCGCGTGCCCGCCAGAGCCACTGCATCATCACTGGGAAGCACTCGGCGACGTTCGAGCCGACGACGAGCATCGACTGGGTCAGCGGGATATCGGTCATCGGCAGCGGCGCGCGGTCGATGCCGAACGCCTTGGAGTAGGCTCCGGCCGCCGAGGACATGCACAGCCGGCCGTTGTAGTCGATATGGCGGGACTGCAGGCCGAGGCGGGTGAACTTGCCGGCCAGGTAGCACTTCTCGTTCGTCATCGACGAGCCGGAGTAGACAGCGACGGCGTCGCGGCCGTGCTCGGCCTGGATCTGCTGCCAGCGCGAGACGACGTAACCGAGCGCCTCGTTCCAGGTGGCGCGCTCCAGCCTGCCACCCTTGCCGCCGCGGCGGATCATCGGGTAGAGCAGCCGGTCGGGGTGGTTGGCCTGCTGGTAGGCGACGACCCCCTTGGGGCAGAGCGAGCCGCGGTTGTGGGCGTAGTTGCGCGGTTCGACGCCGACGACCTTGCCGTCCTCGACCCGCAGGTTCATCCCGCACTGCACGCCGCAGAACGAGCAGTGCGTCGGGACGAGCGAGTCCGGGACGCTGGTGGCGTGCTGCCACTGCTCGTCGGTGCGCCCGACCTGCTGGAAGTCGTAGTTGAAGTCGCGGTCCGGGACGAAGATGTCCTTGTTGACCGACATAGCGTCCTCCTCATTGAGGGGGCGATCCGCGCCTAGAGGAACCGGCGCCCCATCATCTCGTAGTAGGCCTGCCCGCGCAGGACGCGCTTGCAGGTCGGGCAGTAGTCCTGCAGCCGGCCCATGTCCTCGCCCAGGTCGTAGTCCTGGCCCAGGTCGGACAGCACCCCTTTCAGGTCGCTGATGAATTGCTGCGAGGGCAGCGCCTCGCCGCAGCGCCGGCAGGCGCCAGTACCGATGGCCAGGCCCGGGCGATCCGGGTCGGGCTGGTGGTAATGCTCGACGTCCTGGTTGACCTGCTGGTAGAGGGTGACGCCGATGCTCGCCGGCCGCTGGACGATATGAAAGAACTTGCCGAACGGCAGCGAGAGCAGCCAAAGGACGACGACGACCTGATGGACGAGCGCGATGAACCAGTAGAACTTGCCCTCCCACCAGGTCGAGGAGGCAGTCAGCGCCAGGCCCGTCACCGCGATGGCGAAGAGGAGGAACAGCGGCATCAGGTCGAAGCCGAAGCGCTGGCTGGTAAGCAGTCCGAGGTCGGTGATGCGCCGCCAGATGGCGATCGCTAGCCCAATGAGCAGCAGGGCAGCGGTGAAGTCGAGGACGTGATAGATGGCGAACCCGCTGCGGGCCGCGATCGGGAAGCTGAGGATCGGGAAGCCGAAGAACCAGGCGGTGTAGTGGTCGGCGCCCTTCAGCGTGAATCGGATCCAGCCGAAGGTCAGCGGGAAGGTCACCATCACCGAGAGGAGCACGCCCCAGAAGATGCACATGTGCATGATCCAACGGGTCGTGCTGCGCTTGCGGATGAAGGTCTGACCGAAGATATCGGTCCACCAGGCCCGCGGGATCAGGAAGGTGTAACGACGGAAGTTGGCCAGCGAGAGGAAGTTCGCCCAGCCGGCGCGAAAGTAGCGCCAGGTTGGAGGCCGGCCGAGCCAGAGCGTGTAGCGCCAGGTCATCGCGGCGATGGCGAAGATCGATGCGACGCAGTAGCCGATCAGGGCCGAGTCGAAGTCGCGCAGGCCGCGCGAGCCGATATAGATCAGCACCAACAGCACGACTGTGACGATCCCGGTCACGATCCAGGCCCGCCTGCGGACGTCTTCCATACACTTGCCTCCCTCGCGCCAGGGCCATGGCGCCGTGATATCGCACGGTGCGGCAAGAACCGGGCCAGCGACTGCCGCAGCGCGGCGCCCCCGGGAGAACGAGGCTGCCTTAGCTGTCCCGTGGCGCGATAGTAGCACGGGTTGGCGGGCTTGCGGAAGCACTCCCGTCGGGTGCACGGTCAAGAATCGCGTCTGAACTACGCGGGTGGCCTCCTCTGTGCCGGAGCGTCCGGCCGAGATCCGTGACACCATATCGGTGACGACAACCAGGACAGGGAAGGAGACCGGGGATGAGCGCGACGTTCACGTTCGAGGGGCAGGTCGTGCTGGTGACGGGCGCGGCGACGGGGCTGGGGCTGGCGACGGCGCGGGCGTTCGGGCGGGCCGGCGGGATCGTCGCGGTGAACGACCGGGACGAGGAGCGGGTCGGGGCGACCGTCGCGACACTGGCGGGCGAGGGACTCGTCGCGCTCCCGGCAGCGGCCGACGTGCGCGACGCCAGGGCGGTCGAGGCGATGCTGGCGCGGGTCATCCGCGAGGCGGGCGTGCCGCGGGTCGTCGTCGCCAACGCCGGGATCTACCCGAACAGCCGCTTCCTCGACATCGCCGAAGACGAGTGGGACGCGGTGATCGGGACGAACCTGACCGGGCTGTTCCACACCTGCCAGACGGCGGCGCGGGCGATGGTCGTGGCTGGCGTGGCCGGGCGCATCGTGACCATCTCCTCCGGCGCGGCGAATCGGGCGCTGCACGGCTGGGCGCACTACAGCGCCTCGAAGGCCGGCGTCGTCGCGCTGACCCGCTCGATGGCGATGGAGCTGGCGCCCTACGGCATCCGAGTCAACGCGATCCTGCCGGGCTACATCGATGTCGGCGAAAGCGGCGATCATCTCGCGCCGCGCTACCGCGAGGCGATGCGGGCGTCGTCGCCGCTGGGCCGGGCCGGGGAGCCGGAGGACATCGCCAACGCCGCACTGCTGCTCGCCTCGCCGCTCGCGGACTACATCAGCGGCGTCGCGCTGCCGATCGATGGCGGAGCCAGCGCCGGGGCGGCGCACCTCTGGCCGGTCGAGCGCGAGGAGGGACGATGACGGGGAGAATGCGGGCGCGCGACCTGGGGATCGCGATCGGGACGTACCCGACCGGGCCGTTCAACGCAATCACCGACGTGGCAGGGGTGGAGGTCGGCCACGCGACGGTCAGCTGGGGCGACGGCGACCTGCCGGCCGGGCAGGGACCGGCGCGGACCGGGGTAACGGCGATCTGGCCCGGCCGCTACGACGCGGCCGGTGGGGAGGGCGACCTGCTGACCCGCCCGGTCGCGGCCGGCTTCTTCGCCCTGGCCGGCACCGGCGAGATGACCGGCCGCAGCGAGATCGAGGAGCTCGGCCGGATCAACACGCCGATCGTCCTGACCAGCACGATGGCGGTCGGGACGGCCTACGACGCGACCTGCCGCTACCTGGTCGAGCTCGACGCGCGGGTCGGCGGCGAGGAGGGGGTCGTCATCCCGGTCGTCGGGGAGTGCGACGACGAGCACCTCAACGACGCGCGCGGTTTCCACGTCGAGCGCGAGCACGTCTATCGGGCGCTGGACGACGCCAGCGACGGACCGGTCGGCGAGGGGTGCGTCGGGTCGGGGACGGGGATGACCTGCTTCGGCTTCAAGGGCGGGATCGGCACATCGTCGCGCGTCGTCACTGCCGGCGACGAGCGCTGGGTGATCGGTGCGCTGGCGATGACCAACTTCGGGCGCCGCTCGCGGCTGACGATCGATGGCGTGCCGGTCGGCCGACACATCCCGTGGGAGTGGGGCGACGAGGCGGAGCGTCCGG
>DAOKZM010000086.1:0-3183 GCA_035325665.1 Thermomicrobiales bacterium
CCGCCCCGTTCGCGCCCGCCGCCGTCTCGCGGCTCTCGGCCGTCGTCATCGCCGCCAGCCCGTCAAACTGCTTCGCGTTCACCGCGTCGTCGCCCGTGTAGAACGCGCTCGAGAACTCGTAGGCGGTCGCCTTGGCCTTCTGCAGCAGCACCTCCGCCTCGAGGTCGTTGGGATTGCGGTAGGTCTGCTGCAGGAAGTTATCGACGTCCGCGTCGCCGCCGAGGATCTTCAACGTCGCCGTCTTCTGGCTGAAGGTCGGCGTGCTCTCGTCCCAGGTGTCCCCCGGCGCGTACCAGTCCACCGTCGGCGCGACCGACTCGCGGTTGTAGGTGATCGCCGTGCCCGTCACATCCTCGAAGGGCAGCAGCTGCAGCACGCTCGACTCGGAGACGATCGTCTCGATCACTCCCGCGATCAGCATGTCGTTCGTCAGCTTCGCCGCCTCGACCTGCGTCATCGCCATCGTGTTGGTCCTTCCGTGTCGAATCTCTGTCGTCGGGTTCAGCGCCGGGCGGCGTCGAGGGCTGCCCGCACCTTGGCCGCCGGGCTGAGGTCGGCCCGGTTCGGCTCGCGCGAGCGAATCGCGCTGCCGGAGGGCACCGGCGCGGGAGACGCGCTCGCGGCCGCCTCGGCGATGCGGGCATAGGCCGCCTTGGCGGCCGGCAGGCTGTCCAGCATCTCGCGCAGCGACGCGCCCTGGACCAGCTCCGGGACGACGTCGGGGTGGGCCTGCACGATCAGCTCGCGCAGCAGCCCCGCGTCGTCGCCCGTCGGCTCCTCGGCCCGGCCATCGTCGATCACGTCGTGGTCGCTCATCGATCCTCCGTTCGATGCATCCGAGGAGCGCCCGATGCAACCCCCCTACTATTCGAACGGGTTTTGCGACGAAAAATGGGACATTTGGCTTGTGGACGGGGAAACGGGGGCGGGGGACGGAGTCAGTCTCGCGCTGCTGGAGACGGCGGGCGAGGCTAGGACGTGACGATCACCAGCGGTGCGGTTTCGTGATTAGTCGCCCGTTCGACGCAGTCAGCTGTCGAGGGAACTGACTGGCCCGTAGCGGCCCTTTGCGGACGGGCATTTGCAGCGTTGCGACTCTTCGGAGTTCCTTGCTCGGCTGTTTTTCCGGCGCAAGCACAATGACCGGCAGGTTAAGCGTAGACACGACGTACTGGATTGGCGACGCGAGGTCCGAATCGTTGGAAAGCACAACCGCTTGCTCGAAGCGTTTCTCGAACGCATCGATGAGAAGTCGTGTCGCCAGGTTGACATCCGACCCCTTTTCCTCTGTTCGCAATACCTCGACCGTGTCGGGATCCCCAGGTCCAGGATGCGCCAGCGGCATGAATGTAGGATGCGTCGTGAACTTGCCCTCGTGGATCGTGAGATTCGGTAGTGTGCGAAGCGCCCGGAAGTAGACCTCTTGGCGGGCTGGGACATAGGGGTCGCTGGGGCGTGCGGTCGCCCGCGCCGTAAAGTAATGGATAGCCTGGACATCGGCATCTTTGACGATCAGTTCGGCTAGCCGTTTGACGTTGAGCCACTTGTATGGCGTTCGCCTGACCAAGCGGTAATACAGGTTGAACCCATCGACATACAGTGTAGTCTGGCGCCGTGGTGAAGAGTTATGAGGCAACAAGCAGAAACCGCCCCCTTCTGAGGGCGGCTTCGCAGCCAGCCGTCGAAGCGGCTGGGGTGGTTCACCCTCAGGATACACGACTTCCTATCGGCATTCAATAGTACGTACACTACCCGATTCTGGCTAGCGTCCGTAGAAAATCTGGCAGACTCGTGGACTCGCCCGTGCACGACATCGCTCCATGCTCCGACGAGTCTCATGCTCTCGTACGGCAACTGGCAGCGACGCTCAAGACAGTCGACCCACCGACGACCCGGCGCTCGACTCTTGTCTCTCTCGCGCGATGCCGGTATTCTCCGCGACTATCAGGAGAAGGGCAGGCGCGATGGCGGAGTACGAGGGCCGGCTGGAGCTGACCTGGACGAATAAGCACAAGCGCCTGCTCGCGCATGAGGACGGGCGCTACGAGTGGCTGCCGCCGGCCGACTACCGCGTCGCCGAGGTGCGGCTGCTGCACGACGCCGGCACGGTCGGCCAGGTGTCGGCCGACCGCGCCAGCGACAACCTGCTGATCCGCGGCGACGCCCTCAACGCCCTCACTAGCCTGATCGGCCTGCCGGAGTTCGCCCGCGAGTACGTCGGCAAGGTGCGCCTGGCCTACCTCGACCCGCCGTTCAACACCCAGCAGTCGTTCCTGCAATACGACGACGCGCTGGAGCACTCCGTCTGGCTGACGATGATGCGCGACCGCCTCACCCAGGTGAAGACGCTGCTGGCCGACGATGGATGTGTATATGTGCATTGCGATTCCAGCGAGGGACATTACCTGAAAGTTCTGCTGG
Organism: Thermomicrobiales bacterium; assembly: GCA_035325665.1. GTDB lineage: Bacteria > Chloroflexota > Chloroflexia > Thermomicrobiales > CFX8 > JAMLIA01. The sequence continues at coordinate 2,422 of DAOKZM010000086.1, forward strand.
ACGAGGTCTTTGAACGAGCGAACTTCCGCAGCGAAATCATATGGAAGCGTACCAGTGCACACAGTAGCGCCAAACGTTATGGTCCAGTACACGACACGATTCTCTTCTACTCGAAGACTGCGTCCTTCTTCTGGAATCCGATCTATCAACAGTACGATGCTGAGTACGTCGACACGTTCTTCGATCAGGTTGATGGCGACGGCCGAAGATGGCGCCGATCTGATCTGACGGGCGCAGGAGTGCGGTCGGGCGCCACAGGCCAACTGTGGCGTGGCATTGACGTGACTGCCAAAGGTCGTCACTGGGCCTATCCTCCGGCCGTGCTCGATGAACTCGACGCGAATGGCCAGATTCATTGGCCCAAGAAAGAGGGCGGTATGCCGCGCCTCAAGCAGTATCCAGAGGACTTGGCCGGTGTGCCTCTCCAAGATGTTTGGACAGATATCCGACCCATGCATAACCTCTCCGGCGAGAGAACGGGTTATGCGACCCAGAAGCCGGAGCCATTGCTTCAGCGTATCCTCGCAGCGAGTACCAACCCCGGCGACATCGTGCTGGACTGCTTCCTCGGGTCGGGGACGACGGCGGCCGTGGCGCACAAGATGGGGCGGCGCTGGGTCGGGGTCGAGCGCGAGCGGGCCACGGTCGAGCAGTACGCCCTGCCGCGCCTGCGCAAGGTCGTGGCCGGCGACGACCCCGGCGGGGTGACGACGGAGGCCGGCTGGCTCGGCGGCGGCGGCTTCCGGGGGCTGGACGTCGCGC
>DAOKZM010000086.1:3193-6871 GCA_035325665.1 Thermomicrobiales bacterium
CCGTCGATGTTCGACGACGCCGGCGGTCAGTTCTACCTCGCCGATTGGGCCCCCGGCGGCCGGCTGGCCGAGGCGACCGCCGCCCAGCTCGGCTTCGAGCACGCGCCCGACCCACCCTTCGCCGGCTACAAGGGCCGCCAGCGCCTCGCCGTGATCGACGGCCTGGTCAACGAGGACGTCGTCCGCCTGCTGCTGGACGCGCTCGGGCCGGATGAGCAGCTCCTCGTCTGCGGCACCGCGCTCGACCCGGCCGCCTCGGCGGCGCTGCGCGAGCTGCGGCCCGGCTCCTCGGCGCGCAAGATCCCCCAGTCGATCCTGGCCGAGTACCAGCTCGCCAGCCGCTGGAGCGTCCCGGCCCCGGCGGCCGAGGCGGACGGCCAGCCCCCGCGCCAGCTGCGCCTGGGGCCTGCCCTGACCGCCGGCCGCCAGCTCGCGCTGACCGACGCGGACGGAGGCGACGGATGAGCGTGCTGACCCTCGACGCGCCGGTCGCCGACGACCCGTTCGACCTCGACCGCGTCGCCGCCATCGCCGCCCGGCTCGACCTGCGCCAGCCCAACCGCGAGGCGCTGGAGAGCATCGCCCTGACCACCGCCCAGCACTTCGCCATCGACGCCAAGCCGCCGCCGTTCATGGGGGTCGTCGATAGCGCGACCGGGGTCGGCAAGACCTACATCATCGCCGCCGCGATCGAGTACTTCGCCGCCGAGGGTGTGCGCAACTTCGCCATCATCACGCCCGGCCGGACCATCCTCGACAAGACCGTCGCCAACTTCACCCCCGGCCACCCGAAGAGCCTGCTCGGCGGGATGGAGACGCGCCCGGTCGTCATCACCAGCGACAACTTCAACACCGCCGCCATGCGCGCCGCGATGGACGACCCGTTCGAGGTCAAGCTGTTCGTCTTCACCGTCCAGGCGCTGCTGAAGCCGACGAGCAAGGTCGGCCGCAAGACGCACGCCTTCCAGGAGGGGCTCGGCGAGGCGTTCTACGCCCACCTCCAGTCGCTCGACGACCTGACCGTCTTCGCCGACGAGCACCACGCCTACTTCGGCAAGGCGTTCAGCCAGGCGGTCAACGACCTGCGCCCCCGCGTCCTGCTCGGCCTGACCGCCACGCCGCACAAGAGCACCAAGGACGAGGAGATCATCTACCGCTACCCGCTGGCGGCCGCCATCGCCGACCGGCTGGTCAAGACCCCCGTCCTCGTCGGCCGGCGCGACGACCGCGCCGACCCGGCGACCAAGCTGCTCGACGGCGTCCGGCTGCTCCAGCTCAAGGAGCGGGCCATCGCCCAGTACCGGGCGCGGGTGGGCGCGCCGCCGGTCAACCCGGTCATGCTCGTCATCGCCCCGAGCATCGCCGACGCCGAGGAGATCGACCGCATCGTCCGCGAGCCGTCCTTCGCCAACGGCCACTACGCCGACCGCGTCCTCACCGTCCACTCCAACGCGCCCGACGCGGCGCTGGAGACGCTGGAGCGGCTGGAGGACCCAGAGAGCCCGGTCCGGATCGTCGTCTCGGTCGGCATGCTCAAGGAGGGCTGGGACGTCAAGAACGTCTACGTCATCGCCTCGCTGCGGGCGTCGGTCTCGGAGCTGCTGACCGAGCAGACGCTGGGGCGCGGCCTGCGGCTGCCCTTCGGCGCATACACCGGCATCGAGATTCTGGACACACTGGAGGTGCTCGGCCACGAGCGCTACGAGGAGCTGCTGAAGAAGGCCGGCATCCTCCAGGAGTCGTTCGTCGACTGGCGCACCCGCGCGGTCCTCCGCCGCGGCGCGGACGGCGGCTACCGCGCGACGACCGAGACGACCCCGGTCCGGCCGGAGATCGGGACCGACGGCGACGGGGCGGCCGAGCCGTCCGCGGAGGCGACCGGCCCGCTCATCGGCAGCATCGAGGACGTCACCGAGCGCGGCGAACGGGCGATCGGCCGGCTGCAATCGGAGCTGGTCCCGCGCGACGACCTGCCGCCGCTGCGGCTGCCGCGCTTGAAGATGACGACGATCCAGAGCGCGTTCTCGCTGAACGACATCACCGAGCTCGACCCGTTCGAGAAGCTCGGCCGCCAGATCGCCGCCGACCCGGCCGACACGCTGCGCCGCGTGACGCTTGGCGCGCGGGTCGTGACCGGCCCGGACGGCCTGCGCCGCACCGAGCTCGTCACCGCCGAGGCGGTCGACCCGGTCGTCTCCGCGCCGTCGCTCTTCGACCTGGACGAGCTCCGCCGCCAGCTCGTCAGCGTGCTGCTCAACGCGCCGGTCGTGCCGGCGAAGAAGGAGGAGCGTCACGGGGCGGTCCAGATCGTCGATGCGTTCGTCGCTGGCATGGGCGCCGACGCCGAGAAGGTGCTGAGCGCCTATCGCGGCCGCGCCGAGGCCGGGCTGCTACGGCTCGTCACCCAGGAGCAGCGCCGGATCGCCGCGAAGCCGAAGTTCGACGAGGTCGTCGAGGTCGATACCTACGCGCCGAAGCGAACGACCCGCGCCGAGACGAGCGCCGACCGCTTCGGCGCGTTCCGCAAGGGGGTCGGCTATACCGGCTATGGCAAGTCCGCCTACGCCCAGGACTGGTTCGACTCCTCGACCGAGCGCGACGTCGCCAACGTTTTGGAGGGCGAGGATCAGATCGTGGCCTGGGTGCGGCTCCAGATCGGCGACCTGCCGATCCTCTGGGCGAGCGATCGGAGCTACAACCCCGACTTCGTCGCGATCGACGGCGAGGGGGTCCACTGGCTGATCGAGGTCAAGATGGACAAGGAGATGGCAAGCGCCGAGGTGCAGGCGAAACGCCAGGCGGCCAAGCGCTGGGCGAACCACGTCAGCGCCAGCGACCTCGTCGATGCCGAGTGGCGGTACCTGCTATTCGCCGAGACCGACGTCCGGGGCGCGAAGGGGTCGTGGGAGGCGCTGAAGCGGCTCGGCGATTACTGAGGCTGCCGCCCGTTGCCATCCAAGATCGGTGATCCCTCAACACATCCCAGCCGGCGCCGCCCGAGGAAGTCGAGCACGACCGGACCGACGATGCCGGCGCGGGTGTGCTGGACGATGTGATTGTCCATCGCGCCCATCCCGGCGTGGTTGAGGATCAACATCTCGGCGTCGGGGATGGCGCGGCGCATGGCCAGCATCTGGTCGAGGTTGGCCCACGGGTCGCGCTCGCCCGCGATCAGCAGGGTCGGGGCGGCGACGCGGGCGAGGTCGGCCTCCGTCCAGGCCGGGGCGAGGGCGATGTTGTCCCTGATCTGCCCGACCAACTCGCGCCAGTAGCCGGGGTGGTGGTGTGGGTCGTGGTAGCCGGCCAGCGCCGCCGCGAAGTCGGGATGCTCGCGCTCGATCGTCTCGGGGTCGAAGAGCGCGCTGGCCGCCAGGCACTGCTCGTCGTTGAAGAAGTTGGCCCCGACCAGGACGAGGCTGGCGACGAGCTCCGGCCGCGTCATGCCCAGCGCCAGCGCCGCGATCGCGCCGTCGCTGATCCCCGCGACGTGCGCGGGGGCCAGGCCGAGCCGTTCGATGAATTGCGCGACGTCGGCGGCGATCCGCGGATAGGAGAGCGTGCCGGCCGGGTTATCCGTCCGCCCGTGGCCGCGGTGCTCGATCTGGATCGTCCGGTATGCGCCAGCCAGCATCGGCGCCAGCGCCGCCCAGCCTGCTCGCGCGAAGTCGATCGACCCGG
>DAOKZM010000086.1:6881-9943 GCA_035325665.1 Thermomicrobiales bacterium
TAGTACATGCGGATGTCGTTGACCTCGGCGTATGGCATCGGAACCTCCTCTTCGTCCGCATCGGCGGGATCATGCCCGCACGGGGCGGGTCGCCTCGTTGGCGACGTGCGCGGCCATCTCCGCCAGGAAGCGCTCGACGTTCTGCAGGTGGCTGGCGTGGTCGCCGGGCAGCTCGAGCAGGCGGACGTTCGGCATGGTCGCGGCCAGTGCGTCCACGATTGTGCGGTCCTCGTCGGTCGCCTCGCTGCCTCTCACGGCCAGCACCGGCACGTCGAGCGCGCGCAGGCGGTCGAGCGAGTTGGTGTAGTCCCAGGCGGTCCCGTAGAGCGTGATGACCTGGCGGTTGGCGAGCCAGCCCGGCCAGCCGGGCATCGACTCGACATCGTCCCCCTCTCGCGCCAGGCCGGCGCGGACGAGGAACTGCTTGAAGTCATCGGGGGTGACCTGCCGGCCGGCCCACGAGCGGTCGAACGCCTCGCTCCGCGCGAGCGCGTCCGGCGCGTGGCCGGTCTCGCGCAGGACCCAGACGGCGTGCGGCTCGATGAGGGTCAGTGTGCGGACGCGGCCGGGATACTCCAGCGCGAAGGCCAGCGCGACGTGCCCGCCGTAGGACCAGCCGGCCAGATGGACGCGGTCCTGCCCCAGCTGGTCGAGCGTCGCGCGCAGCCCCTCGCGCTCGTCGAGGGTGCCGTAGTCGGGCGGGTAGGGCGTGCCTGCCTCGGTCAGCTCGATGCTGCGGAGCTGGACGCGGACGACCGTGTGGTCGCGCGCGAGCGGCTCGACGAAGGGGATCCAGGACCGCCAGCCGCTCAGGCCGCCGGGGGCTAGGACCACCGGCTCGCCCGCGCCGGAGACGTCGTGCAGAAGTGGGGTCGGTATCATCGCGTGTTCCTCCGATCGCTGGTCGTGCATCGCATCGGCTGATCGGCCGGACCGACGGCCGGCCGTCTACCTCACGTCCGCACGGTAGCGGTCGATGGCGGGTGCCCGCATCGGGTGATCGCCCTATTTCGACCGTCGCCAGCGCGCGTCAGATCAGGCCATGTTCCATCGAGAAGACGGCCGCGGCAGCGCGGCTGGAGACGCCGATCTTGTTGTAGATGTGCTCGACGTGGTGGCCGACCGTCTTGGGCGAGATATGCAGCTCCCCGGCGATCTCGCGGTTCGAGCCGCCGCGGCTGATCAGCCGCAACACCTCCACCTCGCGGTCGGAGAGCCCCGCCGGCCAGGCGCGGCGCGTGGCGGGTATGGCCAGCCCGGCCGCCTCGAGCACGGCCTGCACCGCGGCGTGGTCGAGCCGGCCGGCGCTAACCTCGCGGCGCAGCTCCGCGACCGCGTCCGGCTCGTCCAGCGCCGGGCGATGCGGGCGCGGCTGGCTCATGGCTTGGTAGGCGTCGGCGGCGGCCAGGATGCGATGCGGCGTCGGGAGCGACGCGGCCGGCAGCGCGCGATGATAGCCGGAGCCGTCGAGCCGCTCGTGATGCGATCCGGCCAGCTCGGCGAGGTGCTGGAGCGCGGAGGAGCGCGACAGGATGCGCGCGGAGTAGTACGGGTGCAGCCGTACTCGCTCCCACTCGACGGTCGAGAGCGCGCCCGGCTTGTCCCAGATCCCGTTCGGGACGCCGGTTCGGCCGAGGTCGTGGACCAGCGCCGCCTGGCGCAGCTCGGTTGCCGCCTGCTCGCCCAGCCCGGCGATCCGCGCCGCGTTCTCGGCGAGCGTGGCGACCCCCCGCGAGTGCCCGAGCGTGAAGGGCGACTTGAGGTCGGCGAAGTCGGCGAAGGCGGACAGCGCGGCGTCCAGCCTCGAAGGCGCGATCCACATCCGCGGCTCCGGCTCGGCCGCGAGGGCGGCGTCCCAAGTCGACTGCGTCTCGAACTCGGCGAGCCAGCCCTCGCCCTCGGCGAGGAACACGTCCGTCACCGCGGGGTCGTAGGCGCGCCCCCGCCGCTCGGTCAAGCACTCGGCCGCGAACGTCCAGCCTCCCAGCCGGTGCAGCACATCGACGTCGCGCGCGGCGGTGACGACGCGCACCGCGACCGGGATGTCCTCGCCGGCCGCCTCGCCGGGGATGCCCGCGCCGTCCCAGCGTTCGAGGACCTGGCCGACGCCCCGGCCAACGGCGTCGCCGAGCCCGACGCGCGAGGCCAGCATCATCGCGACCTCGCAATGGATGGCCATGGTGCGCCGCGCGTGCCCCTTGCCCCGCGTCATCTCGGCGGCCAGCAGGCGGGCGCGTTCGAGCGGCGGGCGATCCTCGGCGAAGTGGCGCACCATGAAGCGCAGGAATTCGGGCATCGACCCCATCAGGACCGGCGCCAGGCCGCTCAGGTAGGCGATCTCGTCGCCACCAGCGTTGATCGCCTGCTCGTGCGCGTCGGCAGTGCAGCCGACGAAGCGCACGAGCGCGAGGTAGTAGGCGTTGGAGAGGGTCTCCGCGTCGAGCCCAAGCTCGCGCCCGGCCCGTGTCGCGAGCAGGCACGTCCGCAGTGCGTGCTCCATCGGCTGGCCGGTTCCGAGGTCGGTCGCCAGCGAGAGCGCCGCGATCAGCTCGGCCAGTCGGGGCCAAGGCGCGCTGCCGGATGCCATCTCACCTCCGCGTGCGAGCGCGGCAACTCGCATCGGACGCCCGCGCCCTGCTGGTCACACCAGCGCCCGGCGCGGCCGGGCTTACGCCGCGGGAGGTGTCTCCCGGCTGGCTGGCAACCAGACCGTCGATACGTGGCGATGCCGATACTCTAGCACGAACGCGCGATCAACGGAACCGCTATATCGTGATATGAACGTCATGCGTATCGCCTCGTATCAAGACGCGCATGCCGGAATCGTTCCATATGCGCGTCGACCCGCCGCCCTCGACCGTCGTCAGTCGGAGATGGGCGACACCGCCGGCCGCGGTGCCGCAGCCAGCCGCCGGGCGAGCCAGACGATCACCACCCCGCTCACAGGCAGCAGCGCCATCGCCGCGCGCAACGAGCTGAGTTCGGCGATCCAGCCGACCGCCGGCGGCGTCGCCATGAACGCCACATAGGTGACGGTCATCACGACCACGGTCAGCTCGCGG
>DAOKZM010000087.1:0-9009 GCA_035325665.1 Thermomicrobiales bacterium
CGGCATCCCGCACCGCTGCCCGCCGGCCCCGCTCGAGTTCCTGCTGCTGCTCGACAGCGACCTGCGCAAGCGTGGCACGCGCGAGCGAACCGAGCTGTATTACACCTACCCGATCGGGCGCGTCTTCACCATCGAGCCGGTCGCCGAGTTCGTCCAGCCAATCCTCGACGAGCGCGGCATCACGTACGAGACGTTCTTTAACCTGGAGACGGTCGACCCGGTGAAGAAGGTCGCGACATCGATGGAGGGAACCGAGCTCGACTACGACCTCCTGGTCATGATCCCGCCGCACCGCGGCGCCGAGGTCATCGAGGCGTCGGGGATCGGCGACGAGCAGGGCTGGGTGCCCACCGACCGGCGCCTGCTGGCGATGAAGGGGCAGGACGACGACCCCCGAATCTTCGCCATCGGCGACGCGACCGACCTGCCGGTCTCGAAGAGCGGCTCGGCCGCCCACTTCCAGGCCAAGGTCGTCGCCGAGCGGATCGCTGCGGCGGTCAAGGACCGGCCGCTGGATAACGGCGTCTACGACGGACGCGTGATGTGCTTCCTGGAAACGGGGAACGACCAGGCGACGACGCTCAACTTCGACTACGAGAACCCACCCGAACCGCCGCGGCCAAACCGAATCTATCACTACGAGAAGATGGTCTTCAACAAGACCTACTGGTACATCGTGCCGCGCGGTCTCGTCTGACAGGTCCTCCGCGCCGTTTTGTACCCCCTGGCGGCGCGAGACCTCACCTTCATTGGGGACGGAGGGGCCACGCCTGGCCCCTCCGCTTTCGTATCCGGCGGCTGGCGGTAGAATGGCCGCCCGGCGGACGGCCACTCTGTCGACTCACGCGTCTGCGCATCGATCGCGAACAAGGACATCCCCGAGGAAGGTAAGGAGGCGCCAATGCAGCGTTGGGAATACCGGGTCTTTCATCGCCAGCGGACGGTCTCGATGGGAGAGATCACCAGCGGGTGGGACGAGAACATCGTCGGCATGCTGCCGGAGCTCGGCGACAACGGCTGGGAGTTGGTGACGGTGCTGCCGCGCTCCAGCATCGGCGGAGAGACGAACGCTGGGATCACGACAGACGAGCTGTGGGTATTCAAGCGCCCCAAGGCCGGCGGCTCGGCCGAGGCAATGGTCGTCCTCGCCGAAGCGGCCAGCGAGCAGCGCGCGCCGCAAGTCGAGCAGGAGCCGGCTGGCTAATCAGCTCGCTCGCGGATCGGGCACGTCCAGAATTTGTCATTGTCATTGTCCCCAACGTTTGCTCCGGACTCCTAGGCGATAGACTGAGGCCGCCCCCTGCCCGCGAACGAACGCGTGTATGAGGGCTACCACAAATTCGTGACGACCGCTTGCGAATTCTCGCGGCATCCGCTAGCATGGCTGCAGAAACCACTTTTCCATTGCTCCGCGGCTCCTCCTGATACGGGACGACCTGCTGGGCCGCGGTGTGAAGAGTGCCTTCGTGTCGGGACGCATCTCGCGGCCTGCGGCGCCTGTGTGCGCTGGAGTCCGGGGTCTTTGCGCGTCTTGCGGGGGCTTGGCGTGTCCGGTAACCATACGCGTTGGTGGTTCCTGCGATTCTGCCAGAATCCCCGGACGACACGACCACCGTGAGGACGCCGTGAGGCCGTCCTTCGCCGGGACGATCCGATGCGATCCGCGAGCGGTGTCGCCGGGCCGTCGATTGCGATATCCGGAGGCTATCGTGTTGACGCTGACTCGCGTGGGGCAGACACCGCTGTTTGCCGAGACTCCGATTGACCCGGCGAACCACGGCAGCATCGGGTTCCTAGTACCCGATCGCACACCCCACATCCCGGCACAGTTGACGATTCGGGATGTCTGGAGTTGGGGCATCAACTCCCGTGGCGCTGGCTGGTGTCTGTTTACCCCGCCGGGCCAACCGATCCCGACCGATCAGGCGGGGGCGTCCGCGCTCATCGCGGAGCTACGCCGGCGCCTTCCGAGCAGCGCGACGAGCAGCAACGTCGGATTCGTCTGGCTCGACGGCGACCTGCGCCAGCCGGCTTCGCTGACCGTCCAGCGACTCGACCTCCTCGCTGCGAATCCGCAGCGACGGCAGCCCAATCCGATAACCCCATCCTACGAGCAGACATATACGTTCAAGCAGTTCACGGTCGCCGTCCCCGGAGGCTCCGAAGCGGTGCTCAAGCCCGACGCCTCCGGTTTCGAAATCATCACCAAACCGCGCTCGGCGACAGTCCAGCTCCGCATCCCCGTCGCGCCGCGGAGCTACGCTGCCGCCACATCCGTCTTCGTGCCGTTCAACGGCGAGTTCCGTGGGGGCCTGCAGTTCACGCTTGAGCCGCTGGCGACCGACAAGTTCGGCTACGGCGCGATCGACGCGTCGCTCTACTACTACCTGCGGCCGGAGAACGGCTCGGGTAACCCGCGGATGCTGCGCTACCCGCTGATCGAGGAGTCACGCGTCCAGGGCGCCTTCAACTTCGAGGCGACCTTCTTCCCGTCGTTCCAGCATTCGTCGTTCTTCCGTGTCCTGCCGCAAGGCGATGGCACGCCGACACCGGTGCCGTCCTACTTCCGAACGACGGCCGGCTATCCGGTCGACCTGCTGGCCAACGTCCCGGCGAAGGGTCGCTTCTATCTGCGGCCACGGCCGAATCTGAACAACGAGATCACCGACCTGCCGGAGATCTACTACCTCGCCCCCAGCGGCGGGTTCGAAGTGAACGCGGGCGGGCCGCTGGACGACAACCACATGACCGCCCTGCTGGCCGGCTCGTCCGGCACCGAGTACCTGCGGCTTCGCCCGCGCAACGGCACGGCCGGCGACCTGCTGACGTTCGAGCTCGACAGAAGCGCCTACGCCGAGACCTTCGGCGACCTGGGGGTCGGCGGCGGCGCGCTGCTCACGCCAGGCTACCAGACCTCCTGGGCGACGATCGAGGGGGTCGGCGACCCAGCGGATCGCTACTACTTCGCCCAGCCGCCTGACGCGCCGCTGTTCCAGGCCAACGGCATCTTTTCCGGCACGTCCTACCTCGATTTCAGCGAGATCTCGATCGCGCCGATCAGGACGGCATTCCCGCTGACTCCGGTGGCCGGGGTAAACATCGAGCCGCACGCCAACGGCATCGACGTCGATACCTACGAGACGTTCGAGCGCGAGGTGCTGATCCCGGTTCGCGACGAGACGATCAAGCGCGCGTCACCAACGCTGCTGCCGGCCAGTCCGGCTCGCTCGCTGCGCAAGCTCCTGGCGAATGGCGCGGAAACCGAGAAGCGCACGACCCCACAGGGGCTTGTCGTCGATGTCAACATCGCCGACAGCCGCTACACGCGGCTGCTGCTCGGCTCGCTGGACGGCGCCGAACTGGCGATCGATGAGCCCACCGTTGCGCTCCAGCAGGCGCTTGCCAGCCCCAAGGTGTTCCTGGTGATCTCGCACCTCGAGAGCGTCGGCGCCTTCACCGACAACACGGTGGCGATGAGCGCCTGGAATTTCGTCGCCGACATCGCCGAAGCGGCTACCGACACCCCTCGCAGCGTCATGGTCATGAAATTCGCGGACGGCACGCCGATCAAGGACTTCCTGGCCGACACCTCGCGCTGGACCGACCCGGACTCCTTTAGCGCCTCGTCTTCGGCGATGTCCACGAAGTTGCAGGCCATCGTCGCCGACATGCGCGCCACGGCCAATAACGCCAGCACCGATCCGGACATCAAGAAGTATGTCACCGCGTTTCTGCGCGACGTCATCGACGAGCCGAACTGGTCGGGCACGCTGGTGTTCGATGTTTCGCTCGGCGACCCGAACGAGATGCCGCGCGAGATCCGCGGCCTCCTGCCGGGCATGGTCGTCACCAAGCCGGGCGTCACGGGCTACGACGGCAACAGCTACACCGCGCCGACCAACAAGATCGACCCGGCGTTCCAGGCGCATCACCTGCGCCTGGACATCGCCAAGGTGAATCAGGACTCATCCTCCGGCGAGATCCTCGGCATCCACAATAGCTCGATGTCCGCGATGATCAACTACGTCAACCAGAACGGCGAGGTCAACGGCGTCACGCGCTGGAAGGACAGCTCGACAACCGAGGTCGCCCCAGTCGCCGAGGTGAGCGACTACTCCTACCGCGTCAAGTTCATGCGCGTCGTCTTCGAGAACTCGTTTATCGGCAGCTTCACCAGTGAGGTGACGTTGCGGTTCCACCAGCTGTTCAAGGAGGTTCCGCTCGTCGGCTCGTACGACGGCAAGACTTCGGTGAACAGCATCACCCTCTCCGGTCTGCTCCAGCAGATCGACGGCATCCCGACCTATATCTTCCGCTTCGGCTGCGTCGACCCGCTGAAGAACAACTTCATCGTCTGCAAGGACGCCGGACTCGGCGACGTCAGCGCCTGGATGAAGTTCCCGGACGTCAGCCCGGTCATCTCGGCGATCGAGTCCACCCGAGTGGACTACAACATGCTGCAGATTTCGATGGAGACCGGCGGGTCGAACATCGCCGAGTTCGTCCTGGCCGGCTACATGAGCACCCGCGAGCTGGACGGGCGCGACTTCTTCTCCTACGATCGCGTCGGCTTCGGCAAGCTGTCGCTGGTGATGAACTACAACAGCGTCGATCCGGAGACGGTGACCGACGACCCGGCCAAGCCCGAGGACATGGGCAACCCGTTCTGGATCTTCACCCCGAACACGATGAAGTTCGACTCGGTCCGTGGCGCCGCGCGCGACGGCAGCATCGTCAAGCAGGCGCCGCTGGCGATCAAGGGCATCGCCGAATCGGTCAGCACCTTCTCGGCCGCCGATGTCGGCGTCTTCCCGATCCCGAACCTGGTGCCGATGTCGAAGGCGCTGATCCCCTACACCGGCCCCGGCTCACCCGCCAGTCCGGTAACCTACGTCATTTCCTACGGCATGAGCACCACCGGGATTGGCCTGAACGTCTCGACCGGCGGGCTGGTGGACGTCATCGTCCACACCGGCTGGAAAGAGAAGACCTGGAACCCGGCCGCCGCTACCCCCGGCGAGGACATCTTCTACACCGCCCTGCAGTGGGGCACCCCGCTGACCAACCTCGACATCGGCAAGCGGGGCATGTTCAAGATCGGCCTGACCGACTTCGGCTTCGGCGAGGTGCCAACCTCGACGACCGACCGGCTGTTCTTCATCTACGTCAACGGCCTGACGATTACGATGCTGAAGTGGACGGCGAAGGCGTCGCTGATGCTGTTCGCCCCGGCCCCGGCCGATCAGGGGTTCGGCGGCGCGTTCGGCGAGGCGTCAAACATCACCTCGTGGTTCGCCTCGTTCGAACTTGGCCGAGGCAGCAGCGGCACGAGCGGCATTGCGTCGCTCCCGCGGCCGATCCCCGAGCCGCCAAAGGGCGACACGATCGTGATCGAGCTCGCCTCGGCCGCTCTCGACATGATCATTCTCGAACGCGATAAGAATGTGCCGAAGAAGTTCGCGCTCTCAGCCCACGGCTGGTTGCAGAGCACTGGCTCGATCAGCGGCAGCGCCTCGATCACCGTGACCGCGCGTCTGTACGAGAACGGCGAGATCATGTCGAGCACGACGTCGAAAACGACGTCCGTGTCGTTCTCGTCTCAGGCCGACTTCAACGGGGCGAAATCGTTCACGATTCTGTTTGACGACGACACCTGGCCGACGTCGGACACGACCTACACGGCCGATGTCCGCATCACCGGCGCCGGCGCGAGCGACAAGCGAGCCAAGACGATCCGCCAGACCAACACCGTCTCGCTCCGCGCCGACGAGGGCCGGCCGGGCCGCTCCGGCTCGCCGATCGTCGAGATCGACTACCTGGCGATCGGACGCGGTGTCCGACTGCGGCGCGGCTCGGCCGAGGGCGGCGATTCGAATCTCAACGTCCGGCCGGAGATGCGCACCGTCGGCGACGCGCTGGCGCTGATGCAACAGATGCTACCGGCCGGCGAGTCCGGGCCAGACCTCTACAACGTCCTGCGCGACATCTACGCGCCGTCGGCCGGCATGATGGTCGGGATCGACATCACCATCATGGGCTGGCTGCGTTTCGCGGTGATCGCCAACACGGCCGACGAGATCTACGGCGGCCTGATCGAGATCAAGGACGCCGACAAGTTGCCAAGCTTCGCCCAGAAGCTGGCCGGGCTGCGGATCGAGATCCTCTACCGCCGCCTCTGGGACGACAGCGACCTCGGCGTTTACGAGGGCACGCTCATCCTGCCGGATGCGCTGCGCTACTGGGATGTCGGCGGCTTCTCGATCACCGTCCCGACGATCAGCCTGGCGGTCTACACCGACGGCGGCTTCCTTCTCGACCTCGGGTTCCCAACCGGCAGCTTCGCCTCCGGCTACGACTACTCGCGCTCGTTCGCCATCCAGGGCTTCGTCGGGCCGTTCCCGGTGATGGGCGCGGTCGGGATCTACCTCGGCCGGCTCACCGCCGACGCCGAGTACAGCGTGCCGGACATCGAGCCGATCTTCGGCGTCTGGAACTCGGTCTGGAAGTTCGGCTTCGCCGCCAAGCTCGGCCTCGGCAAGTCGTACAAGCGCGGCCCGCTCTCGTTCGAGTTCTCGCTGACCGCGCAGTTGGTCTTCCAGGGCATCTCGGCGGCGATCGACCGGGTGAGTCCGGCGCCGACGCCACCAGCTGGCTACGCTCCCACCCGCACCTCGGCGCCGTCCGACTTCCTGATGCTCGAAGCCAGCTTCCAACTCGTCCTGCAGGCGATGGGCAAGTTCGAGGTCCGCAAGTCCGGCTTCGGGCTCTCCGCCTCGCTCAACGTCAAGGCGAGCATCGGCTTCCAGTTCCGCTACATGACCGCGACGCCGATCAAGATTCAGATCAGCGTCGTCCTCGAGGCCGAGCTGGTGATCAGGCTCGACCTGTTCCTGTTTTCGATCTCGATCAGCTTCAAGTTCGAGTTCGAGTTCCAGCCGACGTTCACGATCGAGAACAAGGAGAAGCCGGACTGGCTCTGGTGGGCGCAGGGTTACCCGCCGAAGGGTCTCGACAAGGGAGACAATGTCCTCACCGGCGCCAGCAGCGCGAACGGCGCCCGCATGCTGCTCGGCCGCTCGCTGGCGGCCAGCACCGTCACCTGGACCGCGCCGGGGGCGCTCTGGGCGGACGGCTCGTTCGATTCGGCCTTCGGGACGTTCGGGCCGCTGTCGCCGACCTCGAAGAAGGTCGGCGTGCCGCTGGGCTTCGTCGCGCCGTACACCATCGATGCGGACGGCGACCTCGTCGCGACTGCCAACCTCATCACGTTCGAGGTGTACAGCCGCGCGCTGCAGGCAGGCGTATTCGTCTGGGCGGCGAAGATGATCCTGGACGGCGGCGTCACCGGCAGCACGACGCTCACTATCGATGACCTGCTGACGATCCGCGAGGCGATCGACGGCGAGCGCCAGGAGCTCACCTGGGCGACGCTGCGCGACTTCCTGGACGCGAGCTACGAGCGGACGATCCTTCCCGGCGACCAGCTCGGCGGCGACCTGCCCGCGGCCGTCTTCCCGATGATCCCGGACTACAAGCTGACCTACGGCGAGACGACCGTCCAGCTCAACCAGCAGACGCTGCGCGACGACAGCTACTACCAGGACCTTGACGACTATCTGGAGGCACTACTCCTCAGAGTCGAGCAGCAGCTCGGGATGCAGCCGGCCGGAGCAGCCGCGATGGCTACGACGGCGTCCACGCCAAAGCCGCTGGTCGAGCACGTGTTCGAGGCCTTCTTCGAGCTGCTCGTCGAGGCCGGCATCGAGGACGCGATCGAGGCCAAGGCGCCGCGCGCCGCCGACCCAAGCACCATCGAGGAGAGCTGGACGCTGTCCGAGATCGTCCGCGACATCCTTGACCTCGCCAACCTGACTGAGGTCAAGCCAGTTGCCGGCCTGGCGTCGCGGCTGATGCTCGGCGGCAACCAGCTCCCCGACAGCTTCGTGGCGAGCAGCGACGGGCCGTCGAAGCCGTCCGGCTTCCAGCCTCTGTACGCGCTGACCGGCCAACAGGTCCCGGTCGATCTTGTCCTGCCGGAGGCGCCGGAGGACGAGGAGCCGGACCCCGACGAGGTGATCTGGACGCTGACGCTGTCTGACGCCGACGACGAGGAGCTCGCCTCCTCGTCGGTCACGCGCGCCGACTACAACACGCTCACTGCGCTGCCCGGCGCCGTCCAGGACGCGCTCGACTTCGGGGACAGCGAGCCGGTCATCGAGCTGCTGAAGCCGTACCTCGAGCGCAACCCCGACTACCCAATCGACGAGCGCGTCCCGATCGCCCTCTCAACGTCCGGCGGCTTCACGTCGACGCTCATGCCCTTCTCCACGCCGTTCCAGACGCGGCTGGACGAGATGGCCGACACCGCGCATGCCGCTGCAAAGGTCACGCGGGTCGAGTTCGAGGACGAGTTCTCGAACGAGATCACCGCGACCGAGGCACTCGACCAGAACGACATCGCCTGGGCGCTGATCGTTCCGTTCACCGCCGGACGGGTCGTCGATCCGATCGCAACCGCCGCGGCCAGCCCGCCCGCAACCATCTACCGCAAGGAGACCTACACCTTCGGCGGCACCGATGAGCTGACCCGCGCGCGCGTCGCCGCGCTGATGACCGACCTGATGGAGGGCTCGCCGCCGATCCAGGCAGTCCACGTCCTACACTCGACGACGGTCGGGGACGAGGACAACAGCGTCAGCGGTCAGCGGCGGCTCGGCGAGATCGCGCGGATCGTCAAGACGAACCTCTCGACGGTCAGTGCCCCGCGCGGCGCGCGGCGCCTCGCCGCGGTCGAGCCGCCGGAGGAGCGCTACTACGGGGAGCTGAACAGCGCCGACCTGTTCGCCAGCCTGCGATTGCTCTGGGAGGCTAGCGTGGTCAACGCGCCGGGTTTCTTCCTGGAGTACGAAGGCGCCGAGGGTCTGCCAGCCGACGCCTTCGGAGCCAGCGAGACGGCGGCGTTGTCACTCGTCATCTTGCTATCAGCGGCGGGCGGCGTCCCAGCCTACG
>DAOKZM010000087.1:9019-9915 GCA_035325665.1 Thermomicrobiales bacterium
GGCGAAGGAGCGCTTCTACGTCGAGGCACTCGACGATGACACGAAGATCGCTATCGCGGTCGGTGTCCCCGGCACGCTAGCGTTCTACGCCGGGCGCGACGTCACCGACGTCCCGACGGACGTGGCCGGCCGGGTGGCCGCGAACACGGCCAACCTGTTCAACCTGATGGCCTACCGGATCAAGGACGACGGCTCGGGCAGATGGGCGGTCGGCTCCGAGAGCTGGTCGCTGCCGTTCGGGCCGCTCAAGCTCGCGCAGGAACAGTTGCCGGCCACGATCAAGTCCATGCCCTGGACCTACGAGATCGTCGTGCCGTGGACGACGTTCCTCACCGGCGGGCGGACGAACTCGCCGCTGTACGACGCTACCGGCCAGCGCAGCCCGTACGACATCGTCGGCGACACGGTCGAGATGGAGCTCGCAGCGTTCGACACCTTCGGCAATAAGTATCCGCAGACGGTCACGCAGTCAGTCACGATCGGCTACACCGACCCGCTGATCTCGATCGCCCAATGGCCGGAGGTCCAGGCCGACTACCAGGTCAACGAGGACGGTCAGATTGTCGTCTTCCTCGAGTTCGGCGCTGACAGGTTCACTGAGCCGGAGACGGTCGTCCGAGCGCGGGCGCTTCGCGCGCAGTACGAGACGGTCTGGTTCCAGCTCAAGGACCCCAACACTAGCGTCACCCTGCATACGTCGCTGCTGGCGGGCGACGGCGAGATCGGCCTGGTCGGTGGCTCGACGGTCAACACCGAGCTGCTCGGCTGGGTCGAAGACATCCTCGACTTCCTCCACGCCAAAATCACCGGCGGGACGGCCACCGCACCCGGGATGAAGACGCTCACGTCCGCGGCGATCGAGCGCTCGGCGCGCGATGCGCGGACCGAGAACATCA
>DAOKZM010000088.1:0-363 GCA_035325665.1 Thermomicrobiales bacterium
CTTCTTCGTGGTGCTTCTCTCGCTCACTGCAGGCCGGCCACTCCCCCGCCGGCCCCCTCCTTCCGGTTGACTCCGCGGTGCTGGACCGCGGCTCAGACGACCACCAGCGCGTCGACCGCGACGCAGCCTTCCCCTTCGGCGCCGACGAGGACCGGGTTGAGATCCAGCTCGCGAACCTCGGGTAGCTCGGCCAGCAGTTGCGAGACGCGGGCGATGACGTCGGCCGCAGCGGCGACGTCGGCCGCTGACCGGCCGCGGAACGGCCCGAGCAGTGCCGCGCCACGCAGCCCGTTGAGCATCTCCCGCGCCTCGCCGGCATCGACCGGCGCGAGCCGGGTCGCGGCGTCCTGCAGCACCTCGGTC
>DAOKZM010000088.1:373-9907 GCA_035325665.1 Thermomicrobiales bacterium
GAGGCCGGCGACGACGATCGGGCCGAAGACGGGATCGTGGCGCGCGCCGACGATCACCTCGACCAGGCCGGACGCCATCCGCTCGACCTGGACACCGCGCACCCGCGCGCCCGGCGCCCGGACGGCGACGCGCTCCAGCAGCGCGGCGTGCTCGGCCCGCAGCTGCTCGCCGGAGGTTATGTTCAGTGCTACCCCACCGACCTCGGTCTTGTGGTGGACACCCTCGGCGTCGATCTTCAGCACAACCGGGTAACCGGCCTCGTTGGCTAGTGCCAGCGCCTCGTCGATGGTCGTGGCGAGGCCGCCCCCGGGAACCGGGATGCCGTAGAGGCGCAGGAGCGCCTTGCCGGTCGCCTCCGATACGCCGCCGCTGCCGGCCGGTGGCAGCAGCGCCAGCGCGGCGGCCCGCCGCTCGGCGTCGATCATCTGCTCGGTCGGGGGGGCCCCTCGGCTTTGCCGCGAGCGCGCGTAGCGGCCGGCGTGGCCGATCGCGCGGGCGGCGGTCCGCGCGCCGATGAGGTGGATCACTCCGGACTCGGCCAGCGCGTCGATCATCTCGTAGGAGGCGTCGGTCAGCGTGTTGATGACGGCCATCGGCGTGCCAGTCCGCTCGCGGGCGTCGGCCATCCCGGCGATCATCTTGTCCCAGCCGGTCGCCGAAAGCGGGCCGGAGACGCGGGTCGTGTCGCCGATGCAGGCGACGATGTCCACTCCCGGCGTCGCGGCCAGCAGCGTGGCGGTCTCGGCGTAGATCTCACGGCTGCCCCAGCCCGCGGCGGTGATGTCGAGCGGGTTGAGCGGGTTGGCGAACGGCGGCAGGATGCCGATTAGCTCCTCGCGTGTCTCGGGCAGCAGGTCGGGCAGCTCGACGCCGCTGGCCTGGGCCACGTCCGAGATCAGCCCGCACTCGCCGCCGGAACTGGCGAAGACCCCCAGGCCCGGGCCGGCCGGGCGCCGGTCGACGCTGAGCAGCTTGGCCGTCTCGCCGAGCTCCTCAAGGTCCTCGACGCGGATCACGCCGTACTGCGCGAACAGCGCGTCGTAGAGCTGGTCGGAGCCGGTCAGCGAGCCGGTGTGGGCCACCGCCGCCTGGCTGGCCTTCTCCGAGCGGCCGAGCTTCAGCGCGACGATCGGCACGTCGCGCTCGGCCGCCTGCGCGGCGATGCGGCGGAACTTGGCCACGTCCGACAACCCCTCGATGACGGCGGCGATGACGCGGACGTTCGGCTCGGCCAGGAAGAAGCTCATCACGTCCACCGCATCGACGACCGCCTGGTTGCCGGCCGAGACGCTGTGGGCCAGCCGCAGCCCGCGGCTGGAGCTCATCAACGTCAGCGCCATATTGCCGCTCTGCGCCACCAGCCCGACCGTGCCGTCGTGGCGCGGCTTGCCGATCGGGATCGACCAGAGCGCCGCGTCGCCCAGGTAGTTCATCATTCCCAGGCAGTTTGGCCCGATCAGCGGGAAGCGGTCGCCGCAGAGCGCCCGCAGCTCGGCCTGCAGCGCCTGGCCGTCCTCGCCGGCCTCGGCGAAGCCGCTGCCGAAGGCGATGCCGCTCTTCGCTCCGGCGTCGATCGCCTGCCGGACGACCCCCGGCACGGCCCGCGACGGCACGGCGATGGCGACGGCGTCCACCGGCTCGGGGATCGCGCCGATCTCGGGATAGGTTTCAAGGCCCGCAATCTCGTCGTAGTTCGGGTTGACCGGGTAGATTGGCCCGGCGAAGCCGAACGCCTTCAGCGCGTCGACGACCCGCAGCCCGTAGCCGCCCTTCGGCGACGCGCCGACGACGGCGACCGAGCGCGGATAAAACAGCGGATAGAGCGGGTGCGACGCGGCGTTGCCCCCGGCGAGGCTCGCCCAATCGACGGCGCCGGCCGGCGCCTCTTCCACGGTATTCTCGATGGCCATTGGCGTCACCGGCCCTGGAAGTTGGCTTCGCGCCGCTCGAGCGTTGCCCTCAGACCCTCCTTCGAGTCCTCGGTCTTGCCGCAGATCTCCCCTGCCCGGCGCTCGTTGCGCAGCGCGTCCTCGATATTGAGCAGCGCGTTCTGGCGGATGTTTTCCTTCGAGAGGCCGATGGCGAGCGTCGGGCCCTTGGCCAGTCGGCCGGCCAGCTCCAGCGCGGCGGGCATCAGCTGGTCCGGCTCGACTAGCCGGTTGAGCAGACCGATCCGGTCGGCCTCGTCGGCCTCGATGATGCGGCCGGTGTAGATCATCTCCATCGCCCGCGCCTCGCCAATCAGCCGCGGTAGCAAGAACGAGCCGCCGGCATCCGGGCAGTAGCCGAGCTTGATGTACGCCTCGCCGAAGCGCGCCTTGGTCGAGGCGACGCGAAGGTCGGACGCCAGGGGGTTGCCGCAGCCCGCCCCGACCGCCACGCCGTTGACGGCGGCGACGACCGGCTTCGGCAGGCGGTAGATGCGCATGATCAGGGCGTGGGCCAGGTCGATCCAGCCAGCCTCCGGCTCGTCGTCCTCGCCGGAGCCGGCGCCCCACTCCTTGACGTCCGCCCCGGCGCAGAAGCCGCGCCCCGCGCCGGTGATGACGACGCTACGGACGCCCGCGTCGTACCTCGCGCGCTCGATGGCGTGGTTCAGCTCGCGCAGGTGAGGCCGGTTCAGCGCATTCAGCGCGTCCGGCCGGTTGAGCGTGATGATGGCGACGCCGTCCTGCTGCTCCCATAGGATGTTCTGGTACTCCACCCGTCTCCTCGTTTCCCCCGCTCGACCGCTCCCGGCCATCCCCGGCGGGCGTCATGACGACGCCAGGCGCTCCCGGCGTTCGCGGGAGGGATGGCGCGGCTGCGGTGCTGCCTCTACTGCCGGCACGTCCATGTGCCGATTTCGACACCGTCTGGCGATGACAGGCGACGATCCGGGACGGTACCGCACGCGCACCGGCGCGTCAAGGACGATTGTGACTTGATGTCAGGCCCGGCTGGTCGTCCAACTCTCGGAGGACAGAGCGAGCGATCCCAGTCGCGCGGTCGAGCGCATCTGCCACCCGGTTGCGGGCGCGGACCTGATCGACCCACCAGGTCTGGAACGCCTCCGAGTCGCGGCCGAAGCCGGCCAGCCGCGCGTACGGCGCGAGCGCCGGGATCATCTCGGGCTGCCAGGAGTGGCCGTAGCGGTCGGGGCCGCACGGGGCGGTGGTGGGCGACGGGACGGGGATGAGTGGGCGTCCCAGCCCGAGCGGGGGGGGGTTGAGGGCGCGGGCCGGGGCAGCCAGCGGGGCGAGGTCGGCCCGAGCCCGCCACGACTCGGTGAGCGCGTCGAGCCGGTATGCCAGAGCGTGGAAATCTCTGGCACGCTCGGCGGCACCGGCCATATCGATGTTCGGCACGTTCAGTCGAGCCAATGCGTCGAGGCGCGCGGCGATCCTGCCGGCGAACGGGGCGAACGTGTGCGGCAGGATCGGCGCGGTCAGCAGGCCCCACATCCAGCGCGCGTAGACCCGCAGGTGGGGCGCCAGTAACGACCGGTCGACCTTGTCGAGCGTGTTGTGGACCGAGTGGTGCCACCAGCCGAGGTTGGCGAGCCCGGTCGCGCGGATCTCATCGTCGCGGAAGGACATCAGGCCGGCTACGGTCGAGAGCCCGACGCCGAAGAATGACGAATCCTGCGCCGTGCTCGTAGCCCATCCCTCGGTGTCCTCGGTTGATGCCAGATGCCAGGTCGAGGTGCCGGCGATGGCCGGCTGGTCGATCTGCAGGTAGGCGACGCACGACCGGCGCAGCCAGTCCCAGTTGACATCGGCGAAGCGCGTGGACGAGATCATCGTGCCGGTCTCGTGACCCATCCAGAACGCCGTCACCAGCCCGCGCCGCAGCTCGTCTCCGTGTTGGGCGAAGACGCGGGCCAATTCGAGCATGCAGGCGTTTCCCGAGGCGTTGTCGGTGGCCTGCGGGCCGAACCAGGAATCCATATGACCGCCGACGAGCAGGAACTGCCGGTCGGGCGCGATGCCGAGCTGGCCCGTCGTCATCGTCAGCCGGCGCCAGGCGTTATCGGCGCTAGCTCGCAGCCGGATCCGCACCGGTCCGACGTCGCACATCGCCTTGAGGCGCAGCCCGTCCCGTAGCGAGATTCCGACGCAGGGGATGCGCGGCATCTCGGTCGCCAGCGTCTCGGGCGTCGGATTGCCCCAAGCCGACTTCACCGACCCGAGCGGGATCGCCGCGCTCTCCGGATGACCCCAGTTCATCATCACCTGGGCGATGGCGCCGTGGCGGGCCGCGATGAACGCCTTCTCGTGGCGGGCCGGCGCGTAGGGCAGGTCGGTCAGCGTGATCTTGCCGCGCACGTCGCGGCGCTCGTAGTCCGCCTCGGCGCCGGCGCCGATGTATACAAGCTCCGCCTCCAACCCGTCGGTCGACGGCGACTGGGCCAGCGTGCTGGCCTCGATCGCCCACGCCTCGGGCGCGAGCGCCTGCACCTCGGTGGGCTCGGGGAAGGAGACCAGGCCAGGGAACTCGTCCATGCCCGCGTCTAGCCCGGCGTCCGCCAGGTGTTCCGCAGCGTACTCTGCCATCCGGCGGGCGTTCGGCGTCCCTGCTAGCCGAGACGGAATGTGCTCGGTGATATGCGTCAGGTGCTGCCAGGTGCGCTCTTCGGACAGCGCAGCGAGGATCTCGTCGAGCGGCATCGATCGCTCCTTCCGCCTGATTGTCGCCGTTCGCTGTAGTGTGACACGGTTGCCAGGCTGGGCGGATTGACGGCATGTCCTGCCGCGGTCTAGAGTGGATCACTCCGTGTCAGCGGATGCCCGCGTCAGACGCCTTCACCAGAGGACGGTGCGATGACCGACCCGCGCTCGTCAGCTGAGCGGACCACCGACGTCGATGCGGTCGTCGTCGGGGCCGGCCTTGCCGGACTGTACATGCTCTACCGCCTGCGCGAGCTGGGGCTCCGGACGCGCGTCTTCGAAGCGGGCAGCGACGTCGGCGGCGTCTGGTACTGGAACCGCTACCCCGGCGCGCGCTGTGACATCGAGAGCCTGGACTACTCGTACTCCTTCTCCGACGAGCTCCAGCAGGAGTGGTGCTGGAGCGAGCGCTACGCCGCCCAGCCGGAGATCCTGCGCTACATCAACCACGTCGCCGACCGCTTCGACCTGCGGCGGGATATCACCTTCGACACGCGGGTGATGGCGGCGCACTACGATGAGGCTGTGCGCCGGTGGATCGTCGAGACCGACACTGGCGAGCGCGTCACGGCGGTCGTCTGCATCATGGCCGTCGGCTGCCTGTCTGCGGCGCAGGCGCCGCAGTACCCGGGACTCGCGTCGTTCGGCGGGCGCTGGTACCACACCGGCGCCTGGCCGCACGAGCGCGTCGCCTTCAGCGGGCAACGCGTCGGCGTCATCGGCACGGGATCGTCGGCGATCCAGTCGATCCCGATCATCGCCCGGGAGGCAGAACACCTCTTCGTCTTTCAGCGCACGCCTAACTTCAGCGTCCCGGCGCACAATCGCCCGCTCGACCCGGCGGTCGTCCGGGAGCTGAAGTCGCGCTATCCGGAGTACCGCCAGCAACTGCGCGAGTCGCGCTCCGGCTACCTCGCCTGGCTCACGCCGAACAGCGAGCGGCCGGCGCTGGAGGCAACGCCGGAGGAGCGCGAGCGGGAGTACATGGCACGCTGGGAGCGGGGCGGGTTCGGGCTCCTGGCGGCGTTCTCCGACCTGTACGCCAATCGTGAAGCCAACGAGACCGCGGCGCAGTTCGTCCGCGACCGCATCCGCGAGATCGTCTACGACCCCGTCGTGGCCGAAGAACTCATGCCGCGCACCTACCCGATCGGCGCCAAGCGGCTCTGCGTCGATACCGATTACTACGCGACCTACAACCTGGCGAACGTCACGCTGGTGAACGTGGCACGGGCGCCGATCGAGGAGATCACGCCCACCGGGCTGCGGACGAGCGAGGCCAGCTACGAGCTCGACAGCATCGTCTTCGCGACGGGCTACGATGCGATGACCGGCCCACTGCTGAGGATCGACATCCGCGGCCGGGGCGGCAAGCGGCTGGCCGACGCCTGGGCAGACGGGCCGCACAGCTACCTCGGCCTGGCGATCGGCGGCTTTCCGAACCTGTTCACGATCACCGGCCCCGGCAGTCCCTCGGTGCTATCGAATATGCTCGTCTCGATCGAGCAGCACGTCGACTGGATCGCTGGCTGCCTCGATTACCTCCAGGAGCACGGGCTGACCACGATCGAGCCGCTCCCTGAGGCCGAGGACGCCTGGGGCGCGCACGTGAACGAACTGGGCGAGGCGACGCTCTACCCGCTGGCCAACTCCTGGTACATGGGGGCGAACATCCCCGGCAAGCCGCGCGTGTTCATGCCCTACGTCGGCGGCGTCGGGACGTACCGCCAGCGTTGCGACGAGATCGCGGCGGCCGGCTACGAGGGATTCGCGCTCTCGCGGTGAGCGGCTCGCCGGGCCGCGCGACATCCCGCTGCGACCGCCCTTCCGTCCGGCTACCCCCAAATGCGGCACGCCGTTTGCGTTAGCGGGAGGCGAGGCCGCGGAATCGACCCGGCGTCGTCCGACGAGCCGGGGTCATCAGCCCGGACAGGAAACATCGACAAGCGCACGGGCGCCGCCGGGCGGCGACGCGTGGAGGATTGCGTGGCAACGCCGGCTCCGATCGACAGCATCCTGATCACCAACAAGCTGACCAAGACCTTCGGCAAGGTCGTCGCCGTCGACCACATCGACCTCGACATCCGCCGTGGCGAGATCTTCGGGTTCCTCGGCCCCAACGGCGCTGGCAAGTCGACGACGATCCGTATGTTCCTTGGGCTGATCCGCCCGACGGAGGGCGGCGCCTCGATCTTCGGCAAGGACATCCGCAAGCACGGTAACGAGATCCGCCGGGGGATCGGATACCTGCCGGGCGAGCTCGCGATGTACGAGAACCTCAGCGCCCGGCAGTACTTCGCCTACACCGGCTCGCTCTACGGCGTCGACGACATCTCCTTCGCTCTGGCAATCTCCGACCGGCTCAAGATCAGCGACCTCGACGCGCCGATCGGATCGCTCTCGCAGGGCAACAAGCAGAAGGTCGGGATCGTCCAGGCGCTGCTCCACAAGCCGGCCCTGGTCATCCTCGACGAGCCGACGAATGCCCTCGACCCGCTGATGCGCCACGAACTCTACGAGATCCTGCTTCTGGCCCGCGAGGAGGGCATGACGGTCTTCTTCTCGTCGCACGTCCTGGCCGAGGCCGAGCGGATCTGCGACCGTGTCGCGATCATCCGCGAGGGTCAGTTGATCCGCGTCGGCAGCGTCGCCGAGTTGAAGGCAACCGCGCCGAAGCGGCTGGTCGCGCGCTTCGCCGAGCCGGTCGAGCCGGAGGCGTTCGCCAGCCTGTCCGGCGTGACCGCGGCCGACCACGCCGAGGATGGCGAGATCGAGCTGATGGTCCGCGAGAATCTGGACGAGGTGCTGCGCGCCGTGACCCAGCACCGGATCGTCGATTTCGAGGCACAGGACCTCAGCCTGGAGGAGATCTTCCTCGGCTATTACGAGACCGAGGGTGACAAGAGTGTGGACCTGGCCGAGGCGCTCGACCTCGAGCCACGCGAGCTAGCCGTCGAGCAATCCTGATCGGGACATCTGTACCGATGATGCAAAACGTCTTCACCAAGACGCTCTACGACCTGCGCTGGACCGTGCTGGCCTTCGTGGCCGGGCTGCTCGGGCTGGCCTTCTTCATCGTCTACATCTACCCCTCGGTCGCCAACGCCCAGGGAGGAATGCTGGGCGGGCTGGACCCCGAGGCGGCCAAGGCGCTGCTGGGCAACGTGGCGCTGGCCGGCACGCCGGAGGGGTACATCAACATCCAGCTCATCAGCTTCGCGCCGCTGTTCCTCGCCGTCTTCCTGATCATCGTCACCAGCGCCGCGATCGCCGGAGAGGACGACGCCAAGACGCTCGGTACGCTGCTGGCCCGCCCGGTCCCTCGCTGGCGGATCCTCAGCGATAAGGCGCTGGCGATCGGGCTGGGGATGTTGGCGATCGTTGCGGCGCTGGTCGGTGGGGCCGTCCTCGGCGCCTGGATCGCCGGGGTGGACATCTCGCTGGCCGACCTGGCGCTGGCGGTGGCGCTCACGATCCCATTCGGGATCTGGCTGCTGGGTTTCGGCCTGTTCTGCTCGGCGCTGTTCGGCAGCCGGATGGTCGCCGCGCTGATCGCGACCGGCGTCGTCGTGTTCTCGTATATGCTGAACTCGTCGACCGAGTTCGTCCACAGCCTGGAGCAGTATAATCGGTTCTGGCCGTTCTTCTACTACGCTTGGGGCCAGCCGATGACCGACCCGGTGAAGTGGATCAACGCCGGGGTCCTCTGCCTCGCCGGGCTGATCTTCTTCGTCCTGGCGCTGGTCGCCTTCCAGCGCCGCGAGGTCACCGGCTGAGCGCGGCCGAGAACCGGCCCATCCCTCAGTAGCAGGAGGCCCCATGCGCGTCGATGTTCATACTCACGCCCAGCCACCCGAGTTCCTGAAGAGCCTGATCGAGTCCGGCCGGTACGAGGTCGAGCGCGGCCAGGGGGAGCAGCTGATCGTCAAGGAGCAGGGCGCGCGGTTCCTGACGGTCGTGCCGGCGATGCACCAGCCCTCCGACCGCATTGCCGCGATGGACGCCGCCGGCATCGACGTCCAGGTCCTCTCGGTCAGCGTTCCGCAGGTTTACTTCCTCGAAGGCCTCGCCGCCGTCGAGTTGGCGCGGCTGTGCAACGACGCGCTCGCCGCCATCGTCCAGCAGTATCCCGACCGCTTCCGGGCGCTGGCCAGCGTCCCGCTGACCGCCGACATCGACTCGGCCATCGAGGAGCTCGGCCGCTGCATGGACACGCTCGGCATGCCGGGCTTCCTGATCGGCGCCAACATCAACGGCCAGCCGCTCGACGACCCGAAGCTCGATCCGTTCTACGAGGAGGCCAACCGTCGCGGGGCGGTCATGCATATCCACCCGATGGCGCCGGCTGGCATCGCGTCGATGGGACAGTACGCTCTCGCGCCGCTCGTCGGCTTTCCATTCGACACCACCCAGGCGATCGCGCGGCTGATCTTCTCCGATTTCTTCGGCCGCTTCCTGGGCATCAACGTCGTTGGCTCCCACCTCGGCGGCGCGATCCCCTTCCTCGCCAACCGACTGGACGCCGGATACCGGACCTATCCCGAGTGCCAGGGCATCTCGCGCCCGCCGAGCGAGGTGCTCGAACGGCTCTATCTCGACACGACCGGCGCGTCGTCCACCGCGATCGAACTGGCCGGCGACCTGGTCGGCGAGGATCACCTGCTGTTCGGCTCCGACTACCCGCACGTTGTCGGTGATCTGGCCGGCGGCATCGCCGCCATCGAGAGCTCGGTCAGTCGTCGCCACCGTGGCAAGATCCTCGGCGACAACGCGGCCGCGCTCTACGGGCTGACGACGTAGGGAGCACGAGATCGGCGCGGCGTGTCGTTTACATGACGTTGCCGCCGTTAGGCCCGAGCATCTGGCCGGTCAGGAAGGCCGACG